>CAYGQP010000001.1:0-17624 GCA_964352115.1 uncultured Micavibrio sp.
GTGAAGGTGGCCGCACAGTCGGCGCCGGTGTCGTCTCCAAAATCGTCGAGTAAGATACCTACCGCATAAAGTTTAAAAAGGCCGGTTTGTTCCGGCCTTTTTTTATGACTGGCTTTGTGGTCTTAACGACGTCAATTATGTTTTTTTGATGCTAAGTCATGTTAAGCTAAGGGTATGAGAGTTGTTCTTCCTTTAATGGTTTTGTTCATGTTGTTCACTGCTAGCGTGTCATTTGCGCAGCGGCAGAAAGAGCCACGTTTTGCGCCGCGTATAAATTTTTCCATGAATAAATATGGTGATGATCTTGTGGGGCCGCGTTACCAGCAAATGATCCGTCAAATCATTGACGGTGATCGTGCGCGGTTTAATTTTGAGTTGTTCCGAATCTATTATAGTTCTTCTGTGCTTTATGACCCGAGAGGTGGCCCAGCCAAGGAGGAATTGTTGCAATATGCTTATGGTATGGTTGAGGCAGGAAGCGCTGCGGCAAAAGAAATGGCTGAACGCAATTACCGCGCGCATCTTTATGCGCATATGGGGA
This sequence comes from uncultured Micavibrio sp., assembly GCA_964352115.1. Lineage (GTDB taxonomy): Bacteria > Pseudomonadota > Alphaproteobacteria > Micavibrionales > Micavibrionaceae > CAYGQP01. Next base: position 542 of record CAYGQP010000001.1, read on the forward strand.
ATATCGAGGTTATAGCACAGGCTCTGTCCTTGTCTTTGCAGGATGAGATGTATGGTGATCCTGAAATGTTTAACTGGTTGATGAATGGATTAATCAAAAGTGTCTTGCGATCAGGGGATGGCAATAGTCTTTCCTCGCCGTATGTGGTTTTGACTCTTGCAGAAGAAAAATATGTTATCGATCATAAAAAGGTAAAGGTATTGGAGAGCGAAGAGGCGACGCGGGCCGATCGTATTTTAAATGTCCACAAGGTTGTTGGTGGGGATAGTCCGGAGCCATATTTTATGGTTTTTGATATCAGTAAGCCAATGAATTATATTGATTTCACGGAAAGCCAGACGCCTGAGGCCCTAGGCAATATTCGTAAAAGGTAGAATTTTATAATTGACCCAAAACCCAGAATCCCATCAGGTTATGTTTACGTGATTAATCATAAATCTGAGTGAACAGGACCATGGGGAAAAGCAAGACTGGCGAAAAGTCTCTTCCTACTAAAGCCAAGAAAAAACGATCAAAAAAACACCTTGGTAAATCAGCTGTAAATGGCGCTGAAGATGAGTCTGTTCCGTATGCGGTGACGGAGCTGGAGCGGAAATACGTTTTTGCCGACCCAACACAGGCGCAGTTTTTGTTTGATGATATTGAAAGTCCACGCGATGCTTATCGTGCTCTGTTTAAGCAGGTACTGGAAGACAGGGCGCGGTTCCCTGATCTGGCCAAGGATTTTAGAGTGGGAGCACGGCGCGCGGTTGAGCAAAAGGATTACCGTTTTCGCATATATCTGGTTGATGCGGATTTTAGGGTTACAGACAATAATTTAGAACTTCGTTTGGAGGAATCCAATCGCCGCCTCATGATTAAGCAGGGCGTTCCGGTAAACGATAATGAGGACCCAACGCTTAATCGGCTTGAAACGAAAATCGCTATGGACGTGCCAAGAGTGGGGACAATCGGTGATATTAATCGTAACAGTCTGAAAGACAAAAACGCTCCACGGGCGTTGCGTGATCTGTTTGGTAAAGGCGCAAATGATGTAAAGCTCTACCCTGCTGTACAAACGGAATCAGTTCGTGACAAGTTCGTGTATTACAAGCGCGTCTCTTATGATGATCGGGACTTTATCATCGTGTTCGAGATGGCGCAGGACGAAGGCGAGGCCAAAGCCTTAGGGGGTGAGGTCTATGATTTGGATCAATTAGAACTGGAAGTCAAAGAGGTGATCGAGGCAGAGACCAATCGCAATATTTTGGAGAACCCAGAAAAAGCTGGGCTTACAAAAGAGCAATTATATGAGGGAATAGTTCACCCGGCCTTTGATGAAGAAGACGCGTATTTAAGGGAAACTTTTGGATTGGCGCATGTGCGCGAATCAAAGCCGCAAAGAGGGTTCCGCTCAGCCAAAGAATTCATGGCTAGAGATGAAGGCATGAAGGAGGCAGAGCGCGTGAGACAATTACATCTCACAACGTCAATGTATACGAGAGATCACCAAGCTGTTCTTGCGCCAGTCAATTAATTCGTGATACTGCGTCACAGATGAGTTTTTCAATTGGTGATATTCAGATCGATTCCCCCGTGTTTTTGGCGCCAATGTCTGGCATTAGTGATTTACCGTTTCGTCGTATCGTCAAGCGCTATGGCGCGGGGCTCGTGTTTTCGGAGATGATCGCCAGCCAAGCGGTTATTCGAGAGACTGTTAAATCTATGCGCGCTTCAGAGGATTACACTGAAGAATTCCCTATGGCGGTTCAGCTTGCCGGGTGTGACCCAAAAATTATGGCGGAAGCGGCGAAGATCAATGTGGAACGCGGCGCTGCGATCATAGATATCAATTTCGGTTGTCCGGTTAAAAAGATCGTAAAGAAGCTGGCTGGATCGGCGCTGATGCGCGATGAGGAGCTGGCTGTTCAAATTATGGAAGAAACGGTGAAGGCTGTTGATGTGCCGGTTACGGTGAAGATGCGGTTGGGGTGGGATGACGATAGCCTGAATGCGCCGCGCCTTGCTAAAATGGCGCAGGATGTTGGCATTCAGATGGTCACGGTGCATGGACGAACACGTCAGCAGATGTATAAGGGCACCGCAAATTGGGAGGCCGTGCGCCCTGTGAAAGAGGCGGTAAGCATTCCCGTGGTGATTAATGGCGATATCATCAGCCCCGAAGATGCGGTCTTGGCGATGGAGCAATCTGGCGCGGATGGCGTGATGATTGGGCGGGGGTGTTGCGGGAAGCCATGGATGCTAAGGCAGACGATGGATTTTTTGCGCGATGGTGAGATCAGCGATCCACCGGGGGTTGAGGAGCGGTTGGCGCTTATTCAGGAACATTACGATGCGATGCTGGAGTATTACGGCGAGCGTCAAGGGGCGGCGATTGCGCGCAAGCACCTGTCCTGGTATTGCACGGATATGTCGGGCGCGGCGCAGTTCAGGTCGCAAATCAATAAGGAAAAAGACCCGCAAACCGTAAAACGCATGTTGAACGACTATTTTAGTTCCGGCTTAGAGCTTAGAGATCACGAACTGGCTCAGAACGTAGCCTAGGGTCGCTGTTGTGCCCGTCACAACCGTTCCCCATGCCAGATCAGCGACGCTCATGAGGGTTGGCCAGTCCTTGAGTGTTGCCATGTTGGTGAAGTTATAGGTTGCGTAGGCGAAAAATCCAAAGAGCGCGCCGTACATAAGCGCGTGCAGCCAGTTCTCATTTTGTAGCGCAGGGTGTACTGCAAAAATGACGATCCCGATTGCATAGACAGTATAAAAGCCTAGCGCGACGGGGAGGTTGATTTGATCAAGCATTAAATGGCCAAGCTGGTCGAAATAGAAGTTTTTTGCGATGACACCCAGCCATAAAAGATCAATGATCAAGAAGATGATCGCCGTGCAGAGATAAGCGATAAGAAAATGTGTCATGGCGATAATCCTATATCCTTAAGTTTTTCAAAATTGTAGCGTGATGCGCGATGTGATCATCAATAAAGCTTTGAATGAAATAATAGCTGTGGTCGTAGCCTTTTTGCATACGAAGCGTTAACGACTGGCCCGTTTGTTTACAGGCTTCGTCAAATAGCGCGGGCTTTAATTGTTCCTCCAAAAATTGATCGTCTGTGCCTTGATCTATTAAAATCTCCGGCAAGCCTGAGCGGTCGCCTGCCTCCATCATTAAGGCGCAGGCATCATGATTTTTCCATGTGGTTTGATCATCGCCTAAATAATGCGTGAAGGCTTTATGGCCCCATGGAACTTGGGCCGGGGCAACGATGGGAGAGAAGGCCGAAATCGATTGGTATTGTTGTGGGTGTTTTAAGCCAAGCGTAAGCGCCCCATGACCGCCCATGGAATGACCAGTGATGCCGCATGCGTTTTCAATTACTGGGAAATTTTTACAAATGAGATCGTGCAGCTCATCTGCGATATACGTTTCCATTTGATAATGATCCGCCCAGGGCGCCTGAGTTGCGTTGATGTAAAACCCTGCGCCTTTGCCAAGACCATAAGAGTCCGGATCGTCCGCAGCCTTATCGCCGCGCGGCGAGGTGTCGGGCGCTATAATTGCTATACCTTCTTGTGCGGCGGCCTTGTAAGCGCCTGCTTTGGTGGTAAAATTATCGTGGGTGCAGGTCAGGCCGGACAGGAATGTGATGAACGGCACTGGGGCTTTTGAAGCATGCGGCGGGAGAAAGACTGAAAACGTCATCGGACATTTCAGCGCTGCGCTCTCATGTTCAAAGACTTTTAATACGCCGCCGTGGCATTGATGGGATTGCTGTTCCTTCATGGTTTAATACACCACGACGCTGCGTATGCTCTCGCCCTTATGCATGAGGTCAAAGGCCGTGTTGATCTCCTCGAGCGGCATCGTGTGGGTGATCAAATCGTCAATATTGATTTTGCCGTCCATGTACCAATCGACAATTTTTGGCATATCGGTTCGCCCGCGTGCGCCGCCAAACGCTGATCCGCGCCAAACACGCCCGGTTACCAGTTGGAAGGGACGGGTGGAGATTTCCTGCCCCGCGCCGGCCACGCCGATAATCACGCTCTCGCCCCAGCCCTTGTGGGCGCATTCCAGAGCTTGGCGCATGACATCGACATTGCCGATGCACTCGAATGAATAATCAACCCCACCGCTGGTCAGGTCGCAGATGGCCTCCACCACGTTCGGCGTGTCTTTAGGGTTGATGAAATCAGTCATGCCGAATTTCTTCGCCAGAGCCACTTTGGCTGGATTGATATCAATTCCGATGATTTTTGAGGCACCAATCATACGTGCGCCCTGAATAACATTCAGGCCAATGCCCCCCAGGCCGAAGACGGCAACGGTTGACCCGGTTTCAACCTTGGCCTCGAACACTACAGCGCCAATGCCTGTTGTTACGCCGCAGCCGATATAGCAAATCTTCTCAAACGGGGCATCCTTGCGGACTTTGGCCAGTGCAATTTCAGGCAGAACGGTGAAGTTCGAAAACGTCGAGGTTCCCATGTAGTGCAGGATGTTCTCGCCATTGATGGAGAAACGGCTTGTGCCGTCTGGCATAACACCCTTTCCCTGCGTGGCGCGGATGGATTGGCATAAATTGGTTTTGGGATTGAGGCAGAAATTACATTCACGGCATTCCGGTGTGTAGAGGGGGATAACGTGATCGCCAACCTCGACCGATGTGACGCCCTCGCCAATTTCACGCACGATGCCTGCGCCCTCGTGGCCAAGGATAGCGGGAAAGGCACCTTCCGGGTCATCGCCGGAGAGCGTAAACGCATCGGTGTGGCAAACACCGGTGGCCATGTTTTCAACCAGCACTTCGCCAGCCTTGGGTCCTTCCAGATCGACGTCTTCGATGACGAGCGGTACTCCGGCTTTATAGGCAACGGCGGCGCGTGTTTTCATGAGGTTTTATTCCTTATTAAGCTTTTCGAATATTAGGTTAGGAAATTTTATATTCCAAGACAACCATAACGCCTTTTTCTAAAAGCAAAGAGCGCTTTATTCCAAGATAAGTTTTATTGTTAAAAGACATGGTGGTCATGAGTTTTCAGAGGTCGCCGATATAGTACAAAATTATACTCACTCTGATGCACAGCCAACCGTTAAAATACTAGATCTTTTTGAAATAGAGCGGCATACTCAAAAGTCGTTTCATAAATAAGGGGATAAAGTAATGAGTGAAAAATCAAGGGATATAGTACGCATAATATTTGCAATTATTTTTCCGCCTATTGGTGTCGCGATGCAAGTTGGCATTACGAAGCATTTTTGGATCAATGTTATTTTGACACTGTTTGGATTTTTGCCCGGCATTATTCACGCCGTCTATATTATTGCGAAAAAATAGGGAATCCTGACAAGCCTAAACCCCGAAATGGACAATCAAAAATCCAGTGTTTTTGATTTTGTTAAATAGCGTCAAAGTGCTTCAGTTTCCGAAACATCTTAAATTTGACAAACCTTGCAAAAACGTATAGCTATTCCGCGCAGAATAAGAATCTTTTACGGCTTTGTGTTTTTGGTTTTATACATTTAAGGAGTGCCTGAATAATGACTAATCTTCCTCTGGGACATATTACAGACATTGATAGCTTAACAGACAGCACCTTCTTTTCCGCTGAAGGTATTGATAAAAGCCAGATTCAGGCCATTATTGAAAAATCCGATAATTATATTGTTGTCATGCTGCAGACAGGCGAAGTCGTTAAAATTGATGAAGCCGGGACGCTCATATCTATGAATGGCGCTGATCAGGGTCTCAATATATCTGAGCACTATGAAAAAGCAGTCGTAAATTCGTTTGATCATGCGAGTGAGGGCGCGCGGCTGAACGAAACGAATGATAATGCAGAAGTTATTGAGATTGCGGCTCTTGAGGAATTAAACCCTGAAGAGGTCGAACAAGATGATCTGGAGCCTGAGATGGAAGGGCTTCCATCTCCCTATGATATTTTGATGAATATGTTTGCAGAGAATGGCCTGATAAAGCCAGAGTCAAGCGCAGAAGATGCTCTTCTATATGGTGAGCAGCTGCAAGATATTGAGCCAGCCGCAGGGGAAGATGGCATCTCCGCAAACAATGAAGATGGCGGGTTTGGTTTTCAGAGTCAGTTTGTTCCCACAAATCTTGATCCGATTGGTGCTATTGGCCCATTGGGACCGACAAGCCTTGCCTTTGGTACGCCTGACCCTGATGATCCGAATTCCTTGTTTATACCAACAATTGATCCGGAAACGGGGGAATTCATCTTCCTTGATCCGGCGTCCCCGCCGACACTTATTTTGAATGGCGGCGCTGGAAACGGTCAGGTTTACGAAGACGGATCTGTCTTTATTTCCGTTGAGGCGTTTTTGAATGATGTGGATGGGTCGGAGACTCTCTCTCTTGTTCTAACGGGTGTTCCGGCTGGCGTTACATTTACATCTACGGATTTCGTTGCGGGAGATGAGCCAGGGACATTTGTGATTAACAACCTTGAGCCTGGTGAAAATTTCTCTGGCGGGTTTTTCATTTTCCCTCCGGCAGATTCCGATATTGATATCAGTGATATCTCCGTAACGGCTATTGCCACCGAAGACAACGGCCTCGTTGAAACAACATCTGACAGCATTGATATTATCGTTGACGCCGTTGCCGATGCGCCGGATTTACATGCTGAAGATAACGCAGGTATCGAAGATCAGAGTCTGGCGGTTAACATTACCACATCTTTAACTGACACAGATGGATCAGAAACGCTTGAGCCATTGATCATTTCAGGTGTTCCAGATGGTTTTGTGCTCTCTGCTGGCACCAATAATGGTGATGGCACATGGAGCATTAATCCTCAGGACTTGGGTTCGCTCTCTATTACCCCGCCTGAAAACTTTAATGGTTCCGTAACCTTACATGTTACGTCGACATCTGTTGAAGATAATCTATCGGATACTGATTTCGATAGCACAAACGACAGTGCAAGTACGCAAAGCGATATTACGCTATCGTGGACCCCTGATGCTGACGTTCCGACACTGAATGTTAATGGAGATGGCTCAGATGCTCAGGTTAGTGAAGATGGTTCTATCTTCATCCCTGTTGAGGCCGCTTTAGGGGATGTTCAAGAAACCCTATCCCTAGAAGTAACGGGCATTCCTGATGGCTGGGGATTTGAAGGTGACGGATGGACACAAACAGGTCCCGGAACATACGTGTTCAACGGTCTGGGCGTTGGTGAGAATTATATGGGCGGATTTACGCTTTTCCCTCCACCAGACAGTGATGTAGACTTAAGTTCGCTTAACTTCACAGTCACGTCTACAGCCTCTAATGGTGATACGGAATCCGTGAGTGACAACATTGCGGTTATAGTTGATGCCGTAGCCGATGCTCCAACTCTAGAGACGAACGATGCGTCAGGCATTGCGGGCGAAGATATTGAGCTGGATATTTCAACAGCATTGACCGACACAGACGGATCAGAGGAAATCACATCTGTCATGATTTCAGGCGTTCCGGATGGTTTTGTGCTCTCGAATGGTGTTGATAACGGAGACGGAAGCTACACGCTTGACCTTGCAGATCTCAGTAGTTTGACAATCTCTGCGCCTGATGGGTATGTCGGGACATTTTCTCTGACGGTGACCTCGACGTCCACAGAAACCAATCTGACGGACATGGAATTCAACTTTGCCAATAACAGCGCAACGACCGAAGGCACTCTTGAGGTTACGATTGGAGAGCCACCTGTATTTATCGTTGGTGACAATGGCGATGGTGTGTTTTCCGGGGGCAGCAACAACGACATTATTATTGGTGATACTGGTGGTTCGATTACCACTCAGCCGATGCAGGACTATAACCTCAATATTATTATTGATGTCAGCGGGAGCTTGATTGACCAGTTTGCCACAATCCAGCAAGCCATTGGCAACATGTTGGCCCAAATTGGTGAGTATTCTACTGGAAATGTTCAAGTCAATATTGTTCCTTTTGTGCCCGTGGTCTCAGATGGAGCCGGAGGATTTACAAACGGATCAATCACAACCTCAACAGCGGATGCAACGACTGCAGCTGGTTTGCAAGCGTTGCTTGACTATGTGAATGGGCTAGATGCTTTTGGTGCAACAAACTTTGAATCTGTTTTGGTCGAAGCCAATGAGTTGATTGCCAGTAACAGCCTTGTTGATGCCGAAACTTACACAGTCTTTATATCTGACGGTGATGCAAACGCATATACAAATGATGATGGCTCAGTGACGCCAACACCATTCATCTCTGATGTTTTGGCTCAAATCAACGGAACGGCCGATGGTAGTAATGAGATTGGCATCCTTCAGTCGTTGAGCGATGAAGTTTTCTCCTTCATCATTGGATCCCCCAGCGCGGATGAGCTGGCTATAATGCAGGCGATTGATTCCGATGGTAACGTTGATTACCTGAATGATCCTGATGCGCTGAATATTATCGCTGATTTGTTTAACGATCTTGCTACTGAGACAGACCTTCTGGATCTGGGCGATGATACGCTTATCGGCGGTGCAGGGAATGATATTCTCTTTGGCGATGTTCTGTTCACGGATGATTTGGCCGATGCCAATGGCCTTGGAACACCTGATGGTGAGGGCTTTAATATCTTCGATATTTTGGAGAACATGCCGACATTTGATCGCCAAGATACGATTGATTATATCCGCGCAAACTATGAAATACTGGCTCAGGAATCTACACTGGACGGTGAGCCACGCTTAGGCGGCAATGACACGCTGGATGGCGGGGCCGGAGATGACATTATCTTCGGCCAAGAGGGCAATGACATCATCATTGGCGGTTCCGGGGATGATATTCTGTCCGGTGGTTCTGGCGCGGATCAATTTGTCTTTAGCGTTGATAACGGCGTTGATACGATCTTTGATTTCTCCGCGGCCGAAGGTGATGTTCTTGACTTCTCTGACATCCTGATTGGTTTTGATCCGTTGACAGATAATATCATGGACTTCTTGAGCCTCAGCGTTGAAGGCAATGATACGCACTTGATGATCGATGTTGATGGTGGCGGCGATAACTTTACGCTCGTAGGGATTTTTGATGGCACCACAAATATCGGCGATCTTCAGACCTTGCTGAACAATAACAACATCATTGTGTAAATAGTTTGACATATTTTTGTGTGTGCTGTAAGAACCACTCACGTTAAAAATTACTAGTAATCTTTGAAAGGACTGCGTAATGAATTTAAGACAAAAATTGGCTGCAGCAGTAGCCGGATTAGCAACATCTGCAGGCGCTGCATCGGCGCAACAGGAGGCACCAACAGCACCTGAGCAATCCGTTCAAGAAAATGCCCCTGACCTAGATGATGGCAGCTCTTTAGTGCTTGCCAATGATAATGCGCAAGAGACCAGCTTTAACACTAATCTATCTTTTGCCCCGATTTATAACGTACCGGGTAATTCTTTCGAAGACACACTCATGTACGACTTTGGTCTTACGCATCGTGAACCGGTTGGTGATGATCAGGCTTTTGAAATGACTTTTGGTGTCCTAGGCTTTAATGGTGGTGGTGATATTATTGGACTTGGCGATACATCATTGTCTCTTCTTAATTTTGATGGGAACAGAACTGACAGATTTTCTTTGAACTACAGCCCATTAAATGTGCCTCGCGGTACGATGTTTGTTCATCAAAATGATTTAAGCGCGCTTGGTGGCATGTATGGCAATGTGTTTAATGCGACATCGCCTGGTGAAACACTGGGCTTGGATTATTCTGCCGCTTTTGAAAATGGTAAGACAACGACAACATTGAATGCTGGTATTTTCACAGGTGTTGGTATCCGTGATTCAGATGTGTTTGACGATATCACCCGCACAAACGCTGACCTCAATTTTGGTGCTGAAATTGGTGCTTCAAGATTCATTAAACTTGATGAAGATACCTTACTTTCAATGGGCGCAACGGGACGTTACCTCAATTGGGGTGGTGAAACAGATCGCTCTACTTCAACGATTACAAGCATTTACGATCTGCCAATTGGGTCAGACCCAAATGATCCTGATGATGTTCTCGTGAACGGCGGTGTGCCATCTGTTGACCCTGATACTGGGGAGTTTATCTTTGTTGATCAATGGCAAACCACGGACACATTCACCAGCATTATTGGTGCGGAAGATGAATACCAGCTTGTTGGTGCACTTCGTTTGGATAGGCAGGTGAATGAACGTTTATATCTCAGTGCGGGTGCAACCGGTGGTTATGTTTTGAACCATTTGGGTGATGGCAAGAATGATGGCTTCTTTGTTAGTCTTGATGCTCATGCTATGAAACGCCTGAATGAGCATTTTTCATTGGTCGGCGGTGCAGGTATTCACTACAACGACGTCTTTCATTCAAGCCCGGATGCCACGTTTGCTCGTATTATGGGCGGCTTGAACTGGGAAATTCCCAATTCGAACGCAAATGCTGTGATTGGTGTTATGCACGATATTGATGTTCATAATGCTGACGGCAATACGGGCCTTTTCGCAGGGTTCCGTTTCGACTTCTAAAATCTTTAGAACCATATGATTTAAACGGGCCGGCAATGTTGTCGGCCTTTTTTTAGCTCTCAATGCATCGGAAAGTTCATAAACACTAAATAGACGGATCAATGCAGGTGAGAATTTGGCCTTACTTAACCCTGCATGGTGCAATGTTCAGTATGAAAATATTTTTTATGTCTGGTGTTTCATTTTTTTATAAAATGTAGATTTTGCCATCCCAAGAGTATTAGCGGACTTAGTAATATTTCCATTGCAGTGTTCAAGAACAATTTTGATCGCTTCTTGTTCAATCTCATTGCTGGTTTTTATTGTTCCGTCTTCAGAAATAACCTGAATATCACTTGGTTTCGTATGGATTTGAACTTGATTATCAGGGCGTCCAACGTCTTCAAAAAGCACGGCAAAATCATGAATATCGAGCTCATTACCATCATTCATGATTGTGGCGCGGTGGATAGCATTTTCCAACTGCCGGACATTGCCGGGCCAATCATAAGCCATAAGTTTTTGTCTCATGCCATCTGATAGCGTTTTGGGTATAAAACCATTATTGACGCAAAAACGCTCAATGAAGTGGTGCGCCAGTTGTGGAATGTCCTGTCTTCGATCACGAAGAGGCGGGATCTCTATCTGTAAAACATTGAGCCGGAAATAAAGATCTTCTCTAAATCGCCCTTCCTCAACCTCTGTTTGCAAATCGCGGTTGGTTGCTGAGATTATGCGAATATTCACGGGGAGGGGTTTTCCCGCTCCTACGGGTTCGACTTCGCGCTGTTGAAGGACGCGCAACAGCTTTACTTGCGCATCTAATGGCAATTCACCAACCTCATCCAGAAAAATCGTGCCGCCTTCGGCCTCGCGGAATTTGCCAATCACCTTGTCGGTTGCGCCGGTAAAAGCGCCTTTTTCATGTCCAAATAATGTGCTTTCGACCAGTTGCGCAGGGATCGCGCCGCAGTTTACCGCAACAAAAGGTTTTCCGTTGCGCGCGCTTTCTCCGTGTATTGCCTGTGCGAAAACTTCTTTTCCTGTGCCGGTTTCGCCTGTAATTAACACAGGGATGTCTGCGTTTGCGGCTTTACGAGCAGTATGAATGACTTTAAGTAGGCCATTATCATGGCCAATGAGGTTTTCAAAGGATAATGTGCCTTGCTTTTCACTGGTTAAACGGGAAATTTCTCTGGTCAAAGTGCTCATTTTCAGAGCGTTTTTGACCGTGACCGCCATGCGATCCCCTTCATAGGGTTTCGTGAGAAAATCAATCGCCCCCAGCTTCATGGCTTGCACGGCATCCTCTATATCCTTGCTGCCTGTCAGCATAATCACTGGTAGAGCAGGGTATTTTTGTTTGACGATCTCCAGGGTTTCTATTCCGCCCATTATGGGCATATCGAGATCCATGATAATGAGCTTTATATCCTTTCCTATTTCGGTTTCCAGAAGTTTAAGCGCTTCCTGTCCGTTTTCCGCCACGCAGGAGCCATAGTCCATTTTACGGCGTAGTAATGTCGAGAGCATCTGACGCTGCATCGGGTCATCTTCAACTATAAGCACTGGTGTGGGCATGTTTAAAAGCTCCTTTTTATCCCTTTATTTATACCATGGATTAGTCAATAAACCGTTTCATTTTCGAACGATTTTTAATTTTTCTCATTTTCATACGGTTGTATTTGAGAATTGCCGCGCGCGATGTTGGTTAAGATGTTGATTATAAACAAATTCACTTGTGGCATGCGGGTTGCAATTCTCTGAGCATAGACAAACACGGGAAGGGTAAACAAATGTACAAAGTTCGCAATCCATATAAAAGCCACATCATGGACCTCAATCTTATGAGCGCTCACGAGTATAAAAAATCCAGAATTACATTGGCTGAAGTTTCTTTGACGCTTTTGCCACTTTTATTTATCGGAATTTTCGCAGTCGTGTCGATGGTTCCGGATCTGGCATTTTTTGCAGAATGCCAAAATATACCGGGAGGAGACATCTGCACGATTTCACTGAAGTAAATAAATATTTGTCCATGTGGAGGGGCAAAATTGGGAGGCTTAAATGTTACTGGTGAGAGAAAAGACGGAAGAAAAACTATACAGCGAATTAAAAAAATGTTGGGTGGAATTTCCAACGCAGCGCTGCTTGTTTCTGAGGTTTTCGCAATTAGAAGATGTTAGTGAACGTGATCTTGAGAAATGTTTGAGCGCGCTTAAAGAAAATTTAGATGATCCTACCTGTCAAATCTATGTATGCCATGACGGTGATGTTTTTATTCTGACCCGTTATATGACCCACAAAAGAACAAGTGAACTTTTATCCCACCTGACCCCCACTATGCGAGTCCCTTTATTGGGGCTCGCATCTCTTTTTGAGATTGGGGTGGATTGGGCAAGGCTGAAAACGCTTTGCGTGAAAAAAATTGAAAACCTTAGGTTGCTTGAATCACAAAAGCATAAAAAGAAAGAGCAAGAACTGGACAAGGTTAGCTCTGAAAAAACACTCGAAACAATTGATGGAAGTCTAGTCAAAACAATAGCTGAACGCAGACAAGCGCGGTCAGGCGTTGAGGTTATGGCTGTTGAAGATGACATGTTTTCGCAAAAACTGATTGGTAATGCGCTGAAAAATCATTATTCGCTGTCCATCAGCGGTGATGGTCAGGGGGCCGTTATGAGCTACGTGAATAAAGCGCCGGACGTTCTGTTTTTGGATATCGGTTTGCCCGATATTTGTGGCCATGATGTTCTTGAGAGAATTTTCAAGATCGATCCAGAGGCCTATGTCGTGATGTTTAGTGGAAATGGCGATAAGGAGAACATCATGCGTGCGTTGGAGCTCGGTGCTAAAGGATTTGTCGGCAAGCCGTTTACGCGCGAAAAACTCATTCAATATATCAATAAATCACCCTTTATTTTGGCAAAACAAAACAAGGAGACTAACCATGGAACTTCTATCCATTAATGCAGAACAAAAGCACACTGGAATTGTTTCGGCAATTGGTCTGAACCCATCAAGCTGGCAGGGGTGGTATGCGGTGCAGATTGATATTATGCCCCCAAACAATGATCATCAAATGGATGGCCATCTCGTTTGGGTGCAATCTGTGCTTGAGTCTTATCTAAAAGACGCGGATGGGCGTGCATATTTTTGTTACGGCAGAGCGCTTCATTTAATTTGTAAAAATATCCCTGAAGTGTTTTTAGCACAGGCGGCTAGCCATATTTGTGATCTGTTGCAAAGCGAGGAGGGTTTATTATCCGAATATGCTATTTATAACCTTCAAAGTGATGGGTTTGCTTATGTTTCACGGGTGTTTGAGGAGCAAGGCGATGTTTTTTCGATCCCGGTTTCGAAATACAGTGAAATTGCGCAACAAATGCAATACAAGCTGGATGAATTTGAGGGTGATATCCATGACAAAAAAATCTTGAATCACAAGGACTTTATCAAGGCTCTGTTGGTTGAGGATGATCCGGTTACGCGCTGGATGGTGCGCAATACATTGAAACATGAATGCACATTGATGACAGCCCCGACGGCTCATCAGGCTTTTGCAAAATTCCAGGCGTTTCAGCCAGATGTCGTTTTTCTGGATATTGATTTACCCGATAAGAATGGTCGTGAGGTTCTGAGCTGGATAATGCATAATGACCCCGGGGTCACTGTCGTCATGTTCAGCAGCAACAGCAGTCTTGATAATATTTCCCAGAGTATCGAAGAGGGGGCAAGCGGCTTTATTGCCAAGCCATTTTTAAAAGAGAGTTTATTACACTACATACGCAATCATAACCGTTAATCTGAAATATAAATAACGGCAAAGAGAGGGACACAAATATGAAAGGTGTTGTATTCACGGAATTTTTCGACTTGGTCGACAGACTATTTGGCGCTGATATGATTGATGACATTCTGGATGACTGTACGCTTGAATCAAACGGCGCATACACAGCTGTAGGCACTTATGATCACAATGAACTTCTTCAGATCGTAAGCGCGTTGAGCAAGAGAACCGATATTGCTGTCAAGGACCTGGTTCATAAGTATGGGCATCATTTATTTTTTCGCTTTCATGATATGATGCCAGACTTTTTTGAAAAACCAAAATCTGCATTTGATTTTCTGGAAAGCGTACATGGAACCATTCATGTTGAGGTTAAAAAGCTTTATCCTGATGCTGCATTACCAAATTTTGAAACCCAAAGAAAAAACGATGATGTGCTTATTATGATTTATAAATCTCACTGTCCTTTTGCTGATTTTGCTGAGGGACTGATTCATGGCTGTATTGATTTTTATAAAGAAGACATCACGATTGAAAGCGAAGACCAAAATACAACGGGTGAATATTCCCGTGTTTTTACGTTGACCAAGTAGCGAGCTTTAGATGGATTATAATGATAAAATTGTCCGGTTAGAAAAGCGATTGATGCGTGAAAAGGCTGCGCGAAAACAAGCAGAAGAGCTTTTAGAAGAAAAAAGCCGTTCGCTTTATGAGCTCAATGAAAACTTGCAAGAAAATGCGCGCCTGCTCGAGGCAACGGTGGTTAATGCTAAGGATGGTGTGATTATCACAACCGCCAATCTGGAGGAGGGCGGCCCGGAAATTCTATATGTGAATGAAGCGTTTACGCGTATATCTGGTTATGAACCCGATGAAGTGATTGGCAAAACTCCGCGAATTTTGCAAGGCCCGAATACTAACCGTGAAGAGCTGGACATTATGAAGGCAAAATTATCACAGGGAAAATCCTATGCGGGTGAGCTTTTAAACTACACAAAGGACGGCGATGAATATTGGCTGGATATCAGCGTTACGCCCATCCGCAATAAAGCAGGAGAGGTTACACATTTCACAGCAATTGAACGTAATATAACGGATCGAAAGAGTTTCGAGGCTGACTTGCATCAGGAAATTAATGAGCGCAAACGCATTGAAGCACAGGTGCAGGAATATACAGACAAGCTTGAGCTTATGAGATTTGAAGCCGTTGATGCGCAGAAAAAGGCCGAAGCCGCAAGTGAAGCCAAATCTCAGTTCCTTGCCAATATGTCGCATGAGCTGCGTACGCCTATGAATGGTATTATTGGCATGACAGAGATGTTGCTGGATTCTCGCCTGGATAAAGATCAACGTGAAAATGCAGAAACCCTGCATAGTTCTGGTGAAAACCTTCTAAGCATCCTGAATGATATTTTGGATATCTCTAAAATCGAATCCGGTGAGCTTGAAGTTGAAGCTGTTCCTTTTCATGTTGAAACGACGATGCAACAAATCGTGCAGCTATTTTTGCCTCTGGCCACGGATAAAGGGATTGAGCTGTTGATGGATCGATCCGATGATGTGCCAGATGTTCTGATTGGTGATCCGGGAAGACTGCAGCAGATCCTTCGAAATCTGGTGAGTAATGCTCTGAAATTTACAGAGCAGGGGAGTATCACTCTGCTGGCCAAAGCTACGAAAAACAGTGTTACGCCGACGCTATATCTTGCCGTGGAAGATACGGGTATAGGAATTCCCAAAGATAAACTCGATACGATTTTTGAAAAATTCACACAAGCCGATACATCTGTGACGCGCCAATTTGGCGGTACTGGGCTCGGGCTGGCGATTACCCAGCAATTGGTGGAGCTTATGGGCGGAGCGATTGGTGTCGATAGCCTGGAGGGACATGGCTCAACATTCTGGCTCACGATCCCTTTGATGGCGGCGGATGAATCTGCAATCCCTGTGAACCTCTATAATGAACGGGATAATATTGCTGATACAGAATTATCAAAAGACCTGCGCATACTTGCGGTTGATGACCACCCTGTAAATCAGGTTTTTGTAAAAAAGCTGCTTACCAGACTCGGATTTTCAAAAATTGATATTGCCGAGGATGGGCAGCAGGCTTTGGACATGATTGCTGCAAATGACTACGATATTGTCTTAATGGACTGCCAAATGCCGGGATTGGATGGGTATCAGGCAACTACAAAGCTCCGCGCGATGGAAAAAGATACAGGGCAGCATCTTCCTGTAATTGCACTGACGGCGAATGCGATGGTTGGTGACCGCGAAAAATGCTTAAAAGCCGGCATGGACGATTATTTAAGCAAGCCGATAAAACCAGATAAACTTATCGCGCTGATGAAAAAATGCGTTGATCATGCGTTGATTGAAATATCCTCTGATAAAATGGCAACACCTGTGATTTCGCACGATGTACAGGAGCCTGAGTCAAAGATTATAGACTGGGATCGTTTGCATTTGTTCACGGATGGTGATCCAGAAGAAGAAAAAGAGCTTATTGGAATGTTTATGACATACGCAGAAGAATCCCTAGAAGACCTCAGGGCTCATTGTCAGGATAACGATGGTGAAGCATGGAAAAAGGCGGCTCATAAATTGAAAGGCTCCGCGGCGAATTTTGGCGCTCAGGAATTATCAGATGTCTGTATGAGAGCAGAACTAGCTTTTTCTGATAATGTGCAAACGAAAGAAGAAATTATGGCCAATATAATCACTTCTTATGAGGAGGTGATAAAACTTATTGAGAGCAAAGGGCATTAAATAGTTGACAATCTGAACCTTTAATAAAAAA
>CAYGQP010000001.1:17634-20618 GCA_964352115.1 uncultured Micavibrio sp.
GTTTGGTTAGCGCTTAAAAAGGTTTTTTATGCGGCTTCATCTTTAAAGACAAAAATCTGAGATTGATCGAGAAAAACATCTTGTACATCATTTTCCTGTTCTAAAAACGTGCCAGGAACACGCGCATGGAGGTGAAGAGATTTTTGACCAGCATCATCAAGGTCATGTGTATCCATATGTACTAAAGTAGAGCGCCCAAGATACTTACTTTCTGATACATACGCATGTGCATGGGTATGCTTGGGATCATGATGATCAACCGCGGGATCATGTACTGAAAGCCTTAAAGCCTCTGGCCTGATTATAATCTGAACATTCGTATTATTCTGAAACTCTGAGGCTTTAATGACCCCTAGCGGCGTAGAGATAGAGCCGTTATTTACGCGTCCCTTGAGTGTGTTCACTTGCCCAAAAAACGAAGCCACAAAGGCGCTCTCAGGCTTGTTATAGACTTCAGACGGCGCACCAATTTGTTGAATGCCGCCTTCATTCATGATGGCTATACGATCAGCAAATTGCATAGCTTCCTCCGGGTCATGCGTTACCAACAAAGCTGCAACGCCGGCTTCTCTTAGAATATGCATCACGTCATCGCGCATCTGCGCACGCAAAGTTGTATCTTGTGAGGCAAAAGGCTCATCGAGGAGAATCAAATCCGGCTGACGTGCTAAAGCTCTGGCTAGAGCTAGTCGCTGCTTTTGACCGCCAGAGAGCTCATGTGGATATGCACCTCGCTTATCCGATAAACCAACCAAAGCTAACATTTCATCCGTGCGTGAGCGTCTTTCTATGCGCGATAGATGTCTTAACGCATAGCCAACATTGCGGGCCACGCTCATGTGTGGGAAAAGCGCCAAATCCTGAAATACCATGCCGATTTTAGGCAATTGCCCAGAATCTCCCGGAATAATGACGCCGCCGCCGGGCTGTTCAAGCCCTGCGATAAGACGCAAAAGTGTTGTTTTTCCACATCCAGAAGGGCCCAGAAGAGACAAAAACTCACCCTTATGAATATCAAAAGAAACATCGCACACAATACCGGGGGCCCGCGACGAATGTACGCTGTACGAAAAGAAAATATTCTCTACTTTTAGCAGAATTTCAGGCTTTTTCGGGTTGTTCATTAAAAAAATTATTTCCTAATTGATATTCATTCTTAACATTGCTAGAAGCTTACTTGATAATCATTATCAATTTCAAGAAAAAAGGGGTGCATTCAATGCTCAACAAATTCCTTCTCACACTTATACTCGCAATTACCTTAACGATATATAAACCTGCAATTGCGCAAGACAATACACTTCATATCTATTCTTCGCGTCATTACGATACAGACGAAAAGCTCTATTCGGGTTTCACAGAGCAAACAGGAATTAAAATTAAACGTGTTGATGGTAAGGGCGATGCGCTGATTGCACGCCTTGAGCAAGAGGGCGAGCTCAGTCCAGCTGATTTGTTTATTACCGTCGATTCAGGCCGCCTGTGGCGCGCCGAGCAGGCAGGTCTATTTGACACTGCTCAATCTGAAATCTTGATGGAAAAAACACCTGCAAACTTTCGCCATCCCGAAGGCCAATGGTTTGGCTTCTCAACCCGCGCGCGTGTTTTAGTTTATAACAAAGATAAAATTGAAAACGGTGCCCTTACATCATACAAAGATCTTGCCGATCCAAGATGGAAAGGGCGCGTCTGTGTGCGCTCATCTGGCAATATTTATAACCTGTCTCTACTTGCGAGCATGATTGCGCAAGAGGGTGAAGATGTCGCTAAAGAATGGGCGAAAGGCGTTTTAAATAACCTTGCCCGCAAACCCCAAGGTGGCGATACTGACCAGATTAAGGCTGTCGCTGCCGGTGTGTGTGATATTGCCTTGGTAAACAGTTATTATTTCTTTCGCCTGCAGCGTTCTGATAAACCAGCAGACAAAGCCGTGGTGCAAGACTTAGAAATCGTTTTCCCCGATCAGGACGCCTTAAATGAAGGTGGGGGAACTCATGTTAATATTTCTGGTGCAGGCATTCTCAAAAACGCAAAAAACAAAGAGGCCGCTGTTAAATTCCTGGAATACCTGACATCCGATACCGCTCAGGCTTACTTTGCTAATGGTAATAATGAATACCCTGTGGTTGAAGGTGTTGAAGTTAACAAAGTTGTTGAGGCCAGCAAGGGTTTTAAAATTCAAAATATTAATGTCAGCGAATTTGGCAAGCATCAAAAACAAGCGAAAATGATTTTTGATGAAATTGAGTTTCCTTAAATAACTATCTCGGGCTGCGCGAAAGTTTTTGTAACAGCAAAACAGGAACGCAGCCCGCAATTACAATACAAAGCGCAGGGAAAGCTGCTTCTGCTAATCTTTCATCAGATGCCAGATTATATGTATGCACTGCCAATGTATCAAAATCAAAGGGCCTGAGCACCAATGTCAACGGCAGCTCTTTGATAACCTCAACCGCCAGAATAAGACCTGCACTTAACATTGATGGCCATAATAGTGGTAATTTTACATGCCAAAGATCATCGAATGCGCTGCGCTGCATAAGCCTGCTTACTTCGCCAATCGATGGGCTAACCTTATCATAACCCGCATCTATGCCCTGCAAAGCCACATTTAAAAATCGAATGAGATAGCCAAGAATCAAAAATACAAATGTTCCGGTTATCAAAACACCAAGCGCACTAAAGAATGATGATATCAAGAGAAGCCCTAGTCCCAGAATAATACCAGGTAGGGCATATCCAAAACCACAGAACGTAAAAAGAATATGCTTTGTGGTATCAGGAGTTTTTCTTTTTTGTGAAACCAAAATAAATGCAATCACAATACCAAATACCGCAACCAACATAGAGGAAATTAGTGTATTCGTGAGATAAGGCAGCGTTCTGATGATGATTTGCATATCGATCGTCTTAAAAACCATCTGTAGAACGATCATCATTGGTAAAATAAAGCCTATAAAAACTGGGAAGAAGCAATATAGGCT
>CAYGQP010000002.1:0-18923 GCA_964352115.1 uncultured Micavibrio sp.
GGCTGGCGCCCACACCAACAAACATTTCTACGAAATCAGACCCGGAAATTGTAAAAAATGGTACGTTAGCCTCTCCCGCCACTGCTCTGGCAACGAGGGTTTTCCCTGTTCCTGGCGGTCCAACAAGAAGAGCACCTTTGGGTATTTTACCGCCAAGCCGTTGGAACTTGTGAGCATCTTTAAGGAATTCAACCACCTCCTCTAGCTCTTGCTTTGCTTCTTCAATTCCAGCCACGTCATCAAATGTCACACGGCCCTGTTTCTCTGTAAGCAGCTTGGCGCGCGATTTACCAAATCCCATAGCCCCACCGCCGCCACGTCCTTGCATCTGACGCATGAAGAGAATCCACACACCGATAATAAGGAAGGCTGGCAAAAGAGAGATTAGAATGCTTAAAAGCGAGATAGGCTCGGCCTCTTCTTCTTTAGCACCGATCTGAACACCAGTGCCTTTTAAGCGTTCTACAACATTTTCATTGGGCGGCACCATGGTATGAAACGGCTCATTGCTGGCGGCGTAATGCCCTGATAATTTCTGACCTTTAATCAGAACATCACTGATTTGGCCGCTTTGCGCCTGATCCATAAAGTCGCTGTAAGCAACTTCATTAGAGTTTTGGATCGCCTGCGTCTGCGTTTCCTGAAATATATTAAAAAGAAACAAAAAGACCAATGCGATTGAAAGCCAAAAGACTAAATTTTTGCCAAATGTATTCATATTTATGCCTTAACCCATTTTTTGAGATAAATAACGTGTTTTCGCTGAGATTCAACAAAACCACTACAAGTAATTAAACTAATCTGATTAGTGCGCAAGTAAAATTGCCACTAAAATATTTTTCATGCGTTCGCCTGCTCATTTTCGATGATCAACTCCTCATTTTCGTCATCACGCACAATCTTTACCCCATGCAGTGTACGCGTA
The DNA here is from genome assembly GCA_964352115.1 of uncultured Micavibrio sp. Classification (GTDB taxonomy): domain Bacteria; phylum Pseudomonadota; class Alphaproteobacteria; order Micavibrionales; family Micavibrionaceae; genus CAYGQP01. Next base: position 926 of record CAYGQP010000002.1, read on the forward strand.
CGGAAGGATTCTTCATGCAATAAATCATGAACGACCCCCTCAACTTTGTTCAATCTTATCTCATTTTTTGCCCTTGATGTCAATAATTGTATAGCGCTATAAACTATTCTGACCTTTATTTCTTGGGGGATTGACAACCAAGATAGATATTTATATACGACACGATTTGTATCTTTAAATTTTAAAGATTTTTTCTGTTCAATTTTAAGATAAAAATCCAGTGCATCTTGCGCGCAAGCCATTCTTTTTGTCATATTTGAAATTTTTTTATTGCTCAACCCCTCTTTTCTTATGGCTTTGTAGTCATTTCGTATGCGAACTCTTGTAAATTTATTATTACGATTTGAGGGGTCATCAATCCACGACACTGAATAATGGTTTGCTGTATCCAAAATTTTGTCTTTTGCTATGTCTAATAATGGACGAACGAGTGTTAAGTTCTTTGAGAAAGGTTGCAAGACCTTCATACAAGACAACCCATCCAAACCACTGCCTTTAGACAAACGCAGCAAAAATGTCTCCGCTTGGTCGTCCTGATGATGCCCTAAAAATAAGAATTTTACTTTATTTTCAGTGCAGTAGCCATCAAACGCTTCATAACGCGCATTACGTGCCTTTTCCTGAATAGACGTCGTCACATCGCCCATATTTAGCTCAATGATGTGTGGCTTAATATAGTCCCATTTAGAGAGCTCCTGGAGGGTTTGCAAGGCCTCAGCAGATGCTTCCGGGCGCAAACCATGATCAATGATCAGGGCATGTATATTCTTGATTTTTAAGCTTTTCGCGCTCAAGGACAGTAATTTAGCAAGAGTCATGCTATCTGCGCCACCAGATACGCCAACAGCAATGTTCTGCCCCCACTGCACGTCTTTATACGTGGTCGATCCTAGGATTTGGCTGAAAAACTCTTCTGCAAGCAGAGGTTGTTCAGCACCCAAGTCGTGATTTTTCTTGTTTTGCACGTCTTAAAACAGGCCCCGCCCCATTCGGGAACTCCTTTTCGAGTTGTGTAAGCGCCAAGCAGGCATCATTCGCACTGCCTAGTGAGGCGAGCGATAAACCTAGCTTCAAAAGATTATCCGGGGCCTTCGCGCCTTTGGGGTATTTTTGATAGCCCTCAGCAAAGATTCGCGCGGCTTCATCATAACTCCCTCTAACATAATAGGTTTCCCCTAACCAGTATTTTGCATTTCCCGACAAAACATGATCAGGGTTTTGAGATAGAAATGTGGAAAACTTAGCTTCTGCCTGGTCATACTGACCACTCTTAAGCAATGAAAAAGCCTGCTCATATTGGGATGCGGCCAAGTCTCCGGTGGAAGAGTTGCTGAGTGTGCCCAGTGATTCTGATTGCAATTCTGATTGCAATTCTGATTTCATGGGGATTTCAGGGCGCTTAGCGGTTTCAGACTGCCAAGCATAAGCATTATCCTGCTGAAGGCTGCCGGAGCGATCCTGATATTTTAAAGCGCTCCCGCTGCTGCCGGCCTGAGGCTCAATGCTGGTTCTGGAATTAAACACCTGATTTGATGGATTGGAAGCTCCAGCTCTGGAATTGTTCTGCTCAATATCTTGCATGCGCAACATGATATCGCTTGTTACGCGCTCTAAATTAGCGCGAAGCTGACGATTTTCGAAGGAAAGCTCTTCTAATCGGCCTGTCATTTGACGCAGCTGAGATTCTAGTTGTTGAAGGCGAATTTCTGTATCGGCTTGTGCATTTGATCCCGGCTCTGAAGATAAGGCTCCGGGGTCTTCACCGCGATAGACAGCCCGTGAGAGCGTGTTGATATCATTTTCTAATCTGTTCAGACGACTTTCATAGTCACGGCCCGACTGGGCTAAAGAAGTGTGGCTGAGTAGAGCTACGCAGAAAACTAAGGGTAAGGCCCATAAGACCTTACCCCCTGTAATATATTTGCTTTTATGGCCATTCACGGCTAGTTCACCTTTGTGACGCCACGACGGTTCTGTGCCCAGGCCTGCTCGTTAGACCCTGGCACTGCAGGGCGCTCCTTGCCATAGCTAATTGTTGTAATGCGCGATGGGCTAACGCCTAAAGCCACGAGATAATTCTTAACGGAATTCGCGCGACGCTCTCCCAGCGCTAAGTTGTACTCACGCGTACCGCGCTCATCAGCATGCCCCTCAACGGTGACACTTAAACCGGGGTATTGCTTTAACCATTCGGCCTGAGCCTCGAGAACGTTGCGGGCCTCAGAAGAGAGATCATAACGGTCATAGCCATAGAAGACACGGTCCCCTACGTTCACCACTAAATCAGCCTGTGTACCGGGGGCTGGTCCCTGCAGTGTCTCGTCCGAGACGCCATCCGTTCCATCCGTTATCGTTTCGCGGGTTTCCATTGATTGAGTGTCAAGACCACTTTCATCATCAAATGTGCTACAAGCACTCACAGAAATTAAAATGGCGATCATTAAGATATTGCGTGCGAGCATTGTGAGGTCTCCTTCAAGGGTTGTTTACGCACTTATTCGCGATTAATCGCGGATACAGCTATTTGTACTTTTTCATTTTGTACATTTTTATAAGGTATAGGGCCTTATGAATATGCTTTCAAGGGGCGATATCTGAATCCCCGAAAAAACGAACGAAAAAATCATGATCAAAGTTCCGCAAGCTGCATTTTATTATTTTCAGGAACTTCGCGTCCTATGACAACAAACCGCATATCGCCTCCTATCTGCCAGTTCGCAAAGGGATAACAGGTTGAGAGAACGACAATACTATCATGACCATCATTTTGAACATTCAGTGTGGGCCGATCAAGAATTTTCATATCCTCAACTTCATATGAAATATGCCGCCCGTCGGGAGTTATCAATTCAAACCTGTCACCAAACTGCATATTCTTTAGATATGAGAAATGCATATCCTTATGCGCTGAAATTAGACTTACGCCGGGCTGCCCTGGCCTGTTCGTGCCCTCATGCCAACCCGGAGCAAAGGCCATAATCGCCCCTGATACGCCGCTCATAACCACATGGCTAGCCCCGTATTTTGGGATGTAAAGCTTGGCTACTGGCGTACTATCCATCCATGGCCAGGGGCGAGATTGGTGGTCGCCCTGGAGCGTTTTATTCCAGGCCTGCTCAATCAAGATTTTAGATAATTCTGCCTTAATTGGGGTTTGCAGGCCTGACAGGAGATAAGCAAAACCGAATACGGCAAAGCTACATGCCAGTGCTTTTGCAAATATTTTAGGCATAAACATTTTCCTTTGCTTCTTCTGTATGGGTTCGGTTTAAGAGCCTTAGCGCGCACCATGCGATTAGAAGGCACAGCGCACCAAAGATCGCCCGCATCATATAACCATCAGCGGTTTGCGGCAAAGTAATTTCTTCATTCTTGTTGAGCATCTTGTCTGCGCTTTCATCAAGTTTCAGCTTGTAAGCCTTTGCAGCATCTCGCGGGCTATAATCAGCAAGTTGCCACCCCTTTGGTTGGTTTGGATTGTAGATTTTAGATATAAGTGTGGCATTTTTAGGGCGGATGATTTCCTCATCCACGGCCACGAAGCTTGTATACTTCGTTAAAATTTGATGCTCCACGCCTATACTTTCGATCTGAGCTTTCATTTCCGCGCTTTCAGCACCATAATTTAGCGCAAAAAGATCGGAGATTTTTTTGCGTGCATAAAGCTTGCCGACACCCTCTAATGGTTGTGCATCGGTTTTAAGATCCACCTTCATAGGCCTACCCTCTTTTACCCCCTCAAGAATCGCCCTCTTGATAGGTTTATCTGATTTAATCACGATACTAAGCGTTTCCCCCTTGAGAAGATCTGGCAACGACGAGGGAATAACCTCAGCCTCGATATTTTTTGGCAATACAAGCGCCATATCACTTACAACCGGCGCCTTCATCTTGTTTAGCAGGTTTGTCATTCGCTCCTGCGTCTCCGTAACGTCCTGAATATACACAAAGCTTCCCCTGCCGACGCGCGCAAACAAATCCATGAGGTGTGTATTGGGGGCTGCGCCTATCCCAACGGCAAAAAACCTTGTATTTCCAAGACTTTGTTGAAGTTCTGCGGCAATTTTATTTTCGAAACCAATCGCCCCATCTGTGATAAAAATGATTTGACTAAGAAGACTTTCAGCAGGTTTTTGTGACATTGCAAGACGAACAGCTGGTATCATCTCGGTTCCTCCATCAGCCTCAAGCCCATCTATCCATCGAAGCGCGGTTTTTATATGTTCCGGTGTCGCCAGCTTTGGATTTGTAAATACAGATTCTGTATTTGATTCAAAGCGGATAACGTTAAACCGATCATCCGGTTCCAGGTCATATAAACCTTCACGAAGCGCGGCCTTCGCCTGACGAATTGACGGGCCGGACATTGAGCCCGAGGTATCAATGACCAAAATCAGCTGTCGGGATTGCTTTTTTGAATTAGACTCCCCTAATAAACGTACGTTTTTATCACTCTCTTCGCTCTGCTGGCCTGACAAAACTATGTGCGTGTAATAGCTATCATCAATATTTTCAAACGACATAAAATCATACAAATCGTAGTTTTTATTTTTTGGCCAAGTTAAAATAAAATCACTTTCTGCTCTTATAATATTTTGCTTTAATACAGCATTATAGCTGTTTTTAGCCAATTTAGATGTTGTAATTTCATGCGTTGCGCTTTTCGGCGCTCCATCCGTGTCAATGGAGAATAAATTAACCTCAATACTGGAGAGGTTTTTACCCCGCTCAAAATCACGAAGCTGCATGCGCTGTACGATATCGTACGCTTTATTATGGCCAGGTATAGCATTCACCCCTCTCATAAAATCTTTAATTTCAAGATTATCAAAACGTGGGGTGATTGCTAACGGTATTCTGAGTACAAATTGATTATCTTCTATCGCAACTTCATGCTGATATGCAATTTCGATTGCAATGATACTTTGTGGAGGAATATTCGCCACATTGGTATTAAAGATGCTAGGACGATGCTGCTGAACCAGAGCAGCTCCCTTTCCTTGCTGTTTGGCCGTTTCGTATATTTTTTGGGCTTCCTTCTTTTCTGCTACAAACCCAAGCACGCGTCTATCACCAATCAGCATCACCAGCTTATCCACGGCGGCGTTTTCAGGAAGCGGGTAAGTATAGCGCCCTTCCTGCCATTGGTCGGTGTTGTTATAGAAGTATTGCACCACATGTGTTCGGGCCAGAACGCCATGAACATCTGTGCGAATATCCGAGGCTATGCCAGGCGCATCAGTATATTCACCTGATTCCTGGTTGAAAAACTGAAGGGGAACACTGGGTTCATTCACGCTCACAGCATTCGCAGCTAATGGGATTAATGAAATGATCAAGACATAAAATAGATAAAGAACATAATGCATAAGATACTCCTAACGATAAATTTAGGAGATCAGGCCATCACTTTATGTCAGATATTGAGCGTTATTATGATGTTTTGGTGTCAAAACTGCTCTAGCTGGACCACTTAAAGGCCAAAATGTGTTCTTCATGCCTCATTGTAGACATGAGACTTGCCTGCTGTGATTTAGTTCAATGAAATTCGAAGATCCTGAAGCAATAATGCGGCCTCATGACGGTCCTGGTCATGCGGCGCAACAGCAATATAGCCCTCAAGTGCTTCAATCGCTGACTTCGGCTGATCCGTCCGGGCATACAGCACGCCTGCATCAAGCAATAATCTATATTCAGCCGGATCGACAAGCCTCATCAGCTCCACTGTCTTTAGAGCCCCCGAATAATCCTCAGCCTCAATTTGGCGGAATTTGATATTATTTTGGAGTCTGATCAAGATATCCTTATTCGAGGCTGGTTCAAAATATTGCGCAGATAGCTCAGCGTGTTCACCGTGCGCTTTTTTCACCATCAAGCGCAGCTGAGGTGCTTCAAGAACATCACAGGCATTAAACGGATCGAAAATCATTCGCTCGCCATCCTTTTCGAGACGACAAACAAAATGTCCCGGTATGTTTAGGCCAGCCACGCTCCAACCCTGTGCATTTGCGGCATGCATGTACAGGATACAGAGCGTAATCGGCAGCCCCTTTCGACGCTCGATCACACGGATAAGGCTCGCATTTTCAAGATCATCATACGTGCGAGAATCGCCAATGTAGCCGTGATCGATATGCAATACGTCCTTCAAGGCTGCGAGCTGCGCCCCTGCATCATCGTCCGCGCCATTTTTGAGCAAGGTTTCATGACGTTCGCCGACCTCGTCGACCAACGCCTTTAAATGATTTTCATATCGATCAATATTAATATCGGGCTGGTGTTTAGCCGCTAAAGCAAGCGCGGCATGAGCCAGAACAATATCAACATCCTTCGTCTTCGCGAGGTTGTTGAGGTATGTGTCAGGGTCTATCGGCACTGCCAGCTCTTAGCGGCCTTGAGCGTTATTTTGGCTGGTGTCATTCCAAATCACGCGATTAGGCTGAACAGGTTGTTGGCCTGCATTGTAGTCTTGCCGATCTTCATCCCTTAAGGCCGTAGGACGCCCCTGCGCTGTGCCATTCGCAGTGGGCATAGGCGGATCAAGCGGCATAACCTGAACGCTTGTATCGCCTTGGGCATTTCCGCCCGCGGCGGGCGCGACATTTTGCGGAGGTGAATAGGCTGGGGGCGTATAAGCCACAGGCGCATTCGGGTTGTATTGTGGCGCCTGATTTTGTTGAGGCTGATAGGCTGGTGGATTGCCCGGCGTATTGGTAGGGGTGTTATTTGAATAGCCCGGTGGTTGCTGCTCAGGGACTTCTTCGCCCAGAATGCGGACGTAGCTTACGACCTGATCAACATCAGGTACTGTCCGGGAAATCTCAATCACACGGTTAAGCTCAGCTTGGCTTTGTGCGACGCCTAAAAGATAAACAACGCCCTTTACGGTATCAATTGAATAGTTCACGGACTGCACGTCGGAATCAAAGGTGATCGCGCCGCGAATGCGAGTTGATATCCACGTATCGCGGGCATACGAGGTAAAGCCGCGGCTATCCTCAACGCGGACTTCATTCAAAACCTGTTTCACGCCCTTTGGCTGCCATGCAAGGCGAATAGCCTCAACGCGGTCTTCGGGATCCTGAACAACGCCGGTGACGAGCACACGGCCATGGCTTATTGTGAGATCCAGCTTGCTGAACGTATCAAAATCATAATCTAGCCAAAGCTTATTAATCTGCGCCTGAATCTTGGCATCATCATAGGCACGGCTAAGGCCGCCCTCTTGGACAGCAGCTACACCAACTGTTGCACCCGCGCCCGTTGCAACGCCAACTGCTGAACAAGCATTGAGCGCGAACAGTGAAACGGCGGCGAGTGACAGGATGGAGAATTTGTGTATACGCATGATGAATATCCAGAATTTTGTGAATCAAAAATTTAAGGCTTCATTATGAACGGGCCTGCCATGCGTTGTCCAGATGGCGGATATGACATGGCCATGCAAAAGCAAAGACATCAAAACGAATATTGTATTCAAGATATTCAGGGTGCTGCATGAGATAATATTGTGCAGCTTTTTCAATACGTTTTCGGCTTTTTGCCGGGATGGATTCAAGCGCATTGTCGATGGTTTTCCGCGCTTTGACCTCTAATGCTACGAGCGAATCCCCCTTGCGTGCCAATACATCAATTTCCCCAACGGGCGTTTTATACCGGATCGACAAAATACGATATCCGTGCAGCCAAAAATAAACGACAGCAACGTATTCCGCCCATATGCCCTTTTTATATGCGTTTTGTTTTTTGGATGATATTGCCATCCTGTGCCTCTAACTTTCCATGCTCAGAGCAAGAATGAATTCATAAACAACTTTTTTGGGCAGGCCGGTTTTTTGTGTATAGTGCGCGGTCACATCCTTTTTGCTGCTTGATTTGAGTGCGTTCAAAATGTCTCCCTTAAGATCAGCTAGATCGACTTCTTCCGGCTGTCCCGGCCCAATAAGAAGTGTAATTTCCCCCTTTGGTACTCCGTTTTTGTCATAGCCGTTCATAAGCTCTTCAGCTGTGCCGCGCTTGGCTTCTTCATAGAGTTTTGAAATCTCGCGCACAACAGCGATCGGGCGATCTCCTAAAACTGTGGCGATATCTTTTAACGTTTTGCTGATGCGTTTGCCCGTATCAAAAGCAATCAAGGTTGTAGGCATTTCCGCCCATGTTTTTAAGAGGGTCTGGCGCGCCGTGCTTTTGGTTGGCATAAACCCGACAAAGGTAAAGTTATCCGTTGGCAAGCTCGACATTACAAGCGCCGGTAGGGGGGCATTGGCGCCAGGTAACGCCGTCACATATGCGCCCTCGGCAATTGCCAGATCAACCAGGCGAAAACCGGGGTCGGAGATAAGCGGCGTTCCGGCATCGCTGATTTGTGCCAGAATTTTGTTTGCTTGGAGGTATTCCTGAATTTTGGGACGTTGGCGAGCCGCATTGTGGTCGTTATACACCATCAATTTCTTTCTCAGCCCATAAGCCTCAAGAAGCTTACCGGAAACGCGCGTATCCTCACATAAGACAATATCCGCCTCATTTAGAACATCAAGCGCCCGTATTGTGATATCTCTGAGATTACCGATTGGCGTTGGCACAATATAAAGTCCGGGACGAATCTGCTGATTATGCTGTTCAGGGAGTAGCCATGCCCTGCGATTTTTTGTAGGGTTATTGGACTTACGATCAATCTTGTTTGTGGGCTTAGAGTTCATGGGATATGAAGGTACCAGAGTTATGCGCAAAATAAATGTTATTTATACGGTGTTGTTATGTTTGGCCGTTTTTACACTTTCGGCTTGTAACACCACAGGATCATCCAGACCATGGATTTACAACCCCGACAATGCACCAAAAGCCAAACAACCGCCAGAGCCGCTCTCTCAAACCCTGCCCGGTGTCACGCGCGAGCCACTGAATCAGCACGCTCCCCTTCAGGGCAGTACTCAGATTGATGATGGTGTTAATATCGGATTTGACACGCAGCGCATGCCAACTGATGAACAACAAAACTATGAGGACCCTCAATACGCGGCTGTGCAGCCCGAACAAACCGTAAAGGTTGGGCTGTTGCTTCCCCTATCCGGTCAACACAAAAACCTTGGGCAGGCCATGCTCAAGGCCGCGCAACTGGCACTGTTTGATGTCGGGCATACACAGTTCGAACTAATGCCGCGTGATACCAAGGGCACGCCAGAGGGGGCGCGCGAAGCTGCAAGATCCGCTTTGCAGGATAATGCCGAGCTTATTTTGGGCCCGGTATTTGCCACGTCTGTGAAGGCGGCCGCTCAGGAAACTAACCGCAGTGGGGTAAATATGATCGCCTATTCCACAGATTGGGGATTAGCAGGGGATAATGTTTTTATCATGGGCTTTCTGCCTTTTGATCAGGTGCATCGCATTGTGCAATATGCGGCTTATAACAACCTGAAAAATATCGCTGTGATTGCACCTGAGACGGATTACGGGAATGTGGTTACCGCCGCCTATCAGGCCTATGCGGATCAATACGGTCTCAATACCGTAAAGGTGTTAAAATTCCCGCCAACAGCAACAAACCTGTCGCCGACGTTAAGAGATTTTACCGAGTATGATTCACGCAAAACATATGTAGAAAGCCAAAATCGTCAAAACCCGAATGGTCCGCAAATCGATATGATGGATCTGGACGTACCATTTGATGCCGTAATGATGCCGGTTGGAGGCAATCTCGCTGTTTCGATTTCCAATCTGCTTAGCCATTATGACCTTCCTCCTAGTAAGGTTAAGCGCCTTGGTACAGGATTGTTTGACGACCCGGCTCTGGCGGCCGAAGACAGCATGAAAGGTGCCTGGTTTGCGGCTCCATCACCGGAATTGCGCCGAGTTTTCGAACAGCAGTATAAAGAGAGTTACGGTGTAACACCCCCTCGCTTGGCCTCACTGGCCTATGATTCAACCGCGCTTGCCGCGGTTTTGGCAAAACGTGGTTTGCAGGGCGGATATCGCGCAGCCTATGATTACCGGTCAATCAGCAATCCAAACGGGTTTTCCGGCATTGATGGGATCTTTCGCTTTCGCTCGGATGGCACTGCTGACCGCGGTTTAGCCGTCTTAACGTTCAAGAATGGACGCGTGAGCATTCAAGAGGGTGCACCATCCACATTTGAAGAATTTGCACCATTTTAATAATTGAATGCGAAACGCTTCGTATTTAATTATTAAGGGCATGATTTGAGGCTTATTTCCGGCTTTGGTCACAGCTCAGGTAAAACATAGGTTTATATTAAGCGGCCTTGCTTTTTTCCAAACGCTTTTGCATTGCTTCAAAGATAATTTTTGGAATATTTGCCCCGGTACAGGACTCTAACCCCTTGAAACCAGGGAATGTATTGGCTTCACATATAGTGTAGCCACCGTCCTCTGCGTAGAGCAAATCAATGCCGGCAATGTGGATATTCAAGATCTCAGCCGTTCGAAGCGCCATATCGATGGCCTGTTGATCGGGTTGTATTTCCACAACCTCGGCGCCTTGTGAGAAGTTTGCTTTGAAACCGCCATCGCGGGCGCGACGCTCCATTGAGGCCACGACCTCGCCATCGACAACAAATAGACGCAAATCCCGCCCCTTGCTTTTGGCAATAAACTTTTGAAATATAAGCTGAATATGCGGATTGGTCTCAGATATAAGGCTCATAAGATCCATAAATGACTCGCGGTTTTCCATGAGAAAAACACCGCTACCATTCACGCCCAGCAGCGTCTTCACGACAATCGGAAACCCTATTTTTTCCTCAATCAAATCCGGCTGAATCGGGAATTTTGCAAGCATGGTTGTTGGCGTAGGAAGCCCACCTTCAATCAGGACCTGATGCGTATGCAGTTTGTCCGCGACCATCTCAATACAGGCCGAATCATTATAAACAAACACGCCAAGGCGCTCTAACTGACGAATAACGGCCAGCGCAAAGTACCCTGTGTCAATCACATAGGTTCGCGGCAAAACGAAATCAGGCAAGGGCATCGATTTTCCATCAATCAGGACGGATTCGCGATTTTCTTCGGTCACAAGAAGGTCAAATTGCTCCGGGTGAAAGACTTTGACGTCGATTCCCATCTCTCTTCCTTCAGCCAAAAACCTTCTTATTTCAAAGGCTTCTGCGGAAGGCGCTTCAATTTCTTCGTTGAATAAAATCCAGACTTCCATAACGCTCCACTGTGCTTATTGGTTAAATGGTCGTGTAATATTTCATGATCGTCTTTAAATTTAAAGGAAAAATCCCGATCATACAAATGACGACGCTGAAAACAGCATTTTTAGGCACGTCACGCAGGATGTTCAGGGATAATTTGTAAAAAATCTTAAAGCCCTCTTAACACTGCCTGCGCGATAATAGTAGGATAAGTCAAACAAATTGACGGATAGAAGAATTGTGCTTGGGGGCCTAAAAATAAATTTCAGACGGCTATTCCCGCAAATCATGGTGTTTGCGGTCATTTTTTGTGGTTCAGCACAAGCGCAGGATGTCTCTACGGGGCTTGTGGGCCATTGGACACTTGATGAAAAAGCCAACAGTACACTTGGTGATAGCAGCCCATCTGGAAATGACGGCACGTGGGTTGATAATGATAACAATCTTATCAATGAAGAAGCCGGGTCTGGTGTTTACGCTGGCGCGCTAACATTTGACGGTATTGATGACCAAGTTCAGCTGGGCATGAATCCTGACATCAATATTACAGACAACACACTTTCCATTTCCGCATGGGTGAGGCGGGCAACCCCAACCAGTGTTGGTCCGATCATGCAAAACGGGAACGCCGGTAGCAACGGATATGCCTTAGGGCTGGACGGTCCATGCCCAACAGCCAATCACGTCCATATTGCAAAATTTGGTGTCGCCGATTCGTGTTTTGCCGGTTTTCCGGCCGATACGGAATGGCACCATCTGGTCGCCGTGATGAGCACATCAGGCGTTGAAGCTTATGTTGACGGTGTTTCTTTAGGATCAAACGCCAATACCACAGCGCTAAATTCCGCAACCAATCCGGGATTTATAGGTGCAAATGACGATCAGAATAATTTCTTTGGTGGAGCGATTGATGATGTGCGTGTTTATGATAGAGCCCTGACAGCGGAAGACGTTGCAACATTATACGGAACATTCACGCAGGCCCTGCCCTGCAATGCTGGTTACAAAGGCGCTCTGACATTCAACAATGATGCACTTGTTTTACAGTATTGCAATGGGACCGACTGGATTGATGCCGGCCCGCGGAATAGCTGTGGTCAGGCCTCATGCGGCGGGAACCCGAAGGAGCGCCTTGTTTTCGCACTTCAAGTGCCGGATGGTAATTTAGGAAAGGTAACAGGCGCAGATACGTTCTGTACCAAGGCCAAGACTTTCGGAATAAGAGGTAATTATTTAGCCTGGATCGCTGATACAGACCCAAGTACGGACCCTGAATCGCGATTTGAAAGGTCTCCTGTTCCTTATGTGATGGTGGATGGCTCAAGGATCTCCGATAACTGGGATGATCTTGTTGATGGTACAATTGACAACCCTATCAATCTAAACTCATTGGGCACGAATATTGGATCTCTGCCCGTGTATACAAATGTTGATGACGACGGCACCCAAGGAGGAGCGCCTTCAAACATATCGTGCGGTGGCTGGCAAAACACAACTCAAGCTGCACTTGTCGGCGATACTGCGCAGACAGATGCCAGCTGGACCCTCGACAGGACTGATGTTTGCAATGTCCCCGGCGTGATTTACTGTTTCGAGCAAGGGCCTATCAGCATTGACAATTGCACAAACCCCGGCGGTGTGCGCGGTGAAATCAATTACAATCATACCACCGGGCAGATGCAATATTGCGATGGTAGTGCCTGGATCAATATGGGCCCTAAGGACACAGAAGGTGGTTCATTGGCCAGCATCCCTACGGCTGGCCTGATCGGATATTGGGATTTTGACGATGGAACAGGCAGCACAGTTTTGACTGACCGGACAGCGAACGGAAATCATGGCACATTGGTCAATATGGACGAAGACACCGACTGGGTTGACGGCATCATTGGGACAGCACTAGCATTCAACGCCGCTAATTCAGAAGTTGTAAATTTGGGCAATGACGCCAGCCTTGATATCACGGACAATACCGCTACGATTACGGCCTGGCTAAAAAAAGGTAGCGCATCAGACTCTAGCGTTATTTATGAGAAAAGAAACATTCCTCCAAATTTCACACATGGATTTACCTTTGCGCCAAGCGTATCATCGTGCGCAGCAAACCAGGTGAAGGCCACAAAATACGGATTTGCCGATATTTGTCTGGACGGTGCCCCGCTCTCCACTGACTGGCATCATTATGCCCTTGTTTTCGACGCGACGACCGGAGTTTCGCTTTATGTTGATGGGGAACTTACCGACACCAATCCTAACACGAGCAATATACGCTCAGCTTCTGGCGACGCGCTCGTTGGTGATGGTATTAATGGCGGGCGCTTAGATGAGCTCAGGATCTATGATAGAGATTTAAGCGCAGCAGAAATTAAGGCGATTTATGAGGGCACGATTGCCGGAACAGATGCAGATTGCACAGGCCTTGGAGATGCGCAATTCTCAGACTCAACGACGGGGCATTGTTACTACCGCGTGGACACAGGTGCAAGCTGGAGTGCTGCGCAAACCGCTTGTGAGAGCAACGGTGCTTATCTTGCTGTTATTACATCGGAGCGCGAAAATGACCTGATCCTGCAAGACCTTGGCGTTCAAGCAACTGGAAACGCTTATTGGTTTGGAGCAAATGACCTTTTATCCGAAGGAGAGTGGCGTTGGCAGGGTGGTGAGCTAAGCACTGTTCAGTTTTGGCAGGGCAACTCATCGGGAAGTGTTTCAAATGGCCTCTACAATGACTGGGAAACCAACGAACCAAATAACGTTTCCGGCATAGAAGATTGTGCCGCTTACCTGCCTGTGGTTGGTTACCAGTGGGCAGATGCTGTATGCACAGGCAGTAACCGTTATATATGCGAAAAATCCCGACCAGGTGAATTGACGGACGGCGACACAAGTGCGACTGACCCATGCAACCCCGCAAACACGCCCTCTCCCGGTCAGGTTTGCAATGATGGAACCGTATATGCTGGCACATCCAATGATGGAGGTGAGCCGATGTATACAACCCGATGTGACCACGGCCAAAGCTGGAATGGGAGCACCTGTACAGGCACAAGAAGCGAGGTTTTCTGGAATGCCGGAAACTCGGCGGGACTTTACACCACTAACGGAACCGACCCTGACACCGGAGAGGCGCATACGGATATTCTAGGCACTCAAGATGCCGATCTAGACACTCCTGGCTTCCAGGAACATGTTGCTGGAACAAGATGCTATGACCTAGAGGCGAGTAACAAGGATGATTGGTACCTTCCAGCCAGAAGCGAACTTGCTGAGCTATACTCAAACCGTATCGCGATTGGTCAGTTTGATCTGGTCACCACTGATTATTACTGGGCCTCTTCCGAGACAAATGCCCTTTATGCAACATCACATGGTTTTCACAACAATTTCCAAGCTGGGAATGGGGCCTCTGCGGCACGTAAAAATACAACCAACTGGTTCCGCTGCGTGCGCAAAGGGTATGAGGCCAGCACAGGAAGCGTGGCCCAATCCTGCTCAAGCCCCGCAGGTGTGCCCGGTGAAATGATCTACAACGATGCGCATGATATCTTGCAGTATTGTAACGGAACGAACTGGATTGGCGTGCGCTAAATCGTCATTACAAAACACGCAAAGGACACATTATTCTGATGTGTCCTTTGGTATTTGCGAGCAAAGCCTTCTGTTTTTTTAAGAATCATGTGATTAAACATCATGTTTCCCTGCGTGATAACACGCCTATATTTATTTTACCATAACATAAAGAAGGTGTCATTTGCTTTAAGGATATCCCTATAAAGCACTGATAAAAAACAAAACTGCAAAATCTTTGGATAAGTTTAAAAATCCATTTGCTTTTGATAACGATTCCCTAAATTATAATGTCTATTCCAGTACGATACGAACAGATACGGATTGTTTGAAATCCCATTTCTATGGTAAAAAATAATAGGAGCTAAAAACTATGGCACAAGCTGCGTTAAGAAAAGGTCAGTCTTATATGTCACTTAAAAACAGTAATGATGATGAGGGCACGCCACGTAAAGGGCGGCCCCGTTCAGAAAAGTCGCGCCGCGCGATTTTAAAGGCAACGAATTCTCTTCTTCTGCACATGTCTGTGCAGGAATTGAGCATCGAAGCTATCGCAAAAAAGGCAAAGGTTGGTAAAACAACGATTTATCGCTGGTGGCCCAACAAAACCGCCGTTGTGATGGATGCGCTGTCCGATCAGCCGGGCATGACATCGCCATTACCAACACCAAAAAGCAATACAGAAGCCGTGCTTTTTCAGCTCGAAAAGCTGATTCGCCTTTTGATGAGCAAGAATGGTGAAACGATTGCCCAACTCTTTAGCGAAGCACAGGCCGATACCGAAGCTCAGGAGATTTTCGAGACCAACTTCCTTACCCCCCTTGTTGATGCGATTCAATTCAGCATTGAGCAAGGCCAGCGTGATCAGGAGTTTCGTTCATCTCTCGACTCACAGCAGGCCGTGGATATCATTTGCGGACCAATCTTCTTCCGCCTGATGGCTCATCCACAGGATTTCAATGAGCGTTTCATGCAGACATATCCGCGTGAGGCCGTGCGTTTAATCAGCGCGTAATACGCTCTTACACAGAAATTAAGAAAAGGCGCTCATAAACTGGGCGCCTTTTTTCTGGGCTGATTTAGAGATTTACCAGCTTCCAGTATTTTCCATGGACGCCCATGGCTCCTGTGGCTCCAGCGCATCGCCCTTCTGGAGCAATTCGATTGATATACCATCGGGGGATTTAATAAACGCCATGTGGCCATCACGCGGCGGGCGGTTAATTGTCACGCCTGCATCTTGAAGGCTTTGGCACGTATCGTAAATATTATCGACACGATAGGCTAAATGGCCAAAATTACGCCCTCCATCGTATTTTTCGACATTTCCGTCCTCATCGGGCCAGTTATAGGTCAACTCGACCATAGGGGCTTTATTGTCCTTCGCGCGGGCCTCATCATGCGGCGCGGCCAGAAAAACGAGCGTAAAACGCCCGGACTCGACCTCCATACGGCTTACTTCAATTAACCCTAACTTGTTGCAATAAAAATCCAGCGATTCATCCAAATCATGAACACGGACCATTGTGTGTAAATATTCTAGGCTCATATAGTCTCTTTCTTGTTTTTCTTGGATACCAAGGTAGAACCATTTTATTTTTGTTCAAGAATATCATAGGGTATTGTCATGGAAGAGAATTTAAATATTGAAGACGTAGGGAATGCATGGAGCTCTCTCATTCCTCGTGTACAAGAACAAATCTGGAATCCTGACACCTTCATTCAAATTCTCGTTATCGGTATGGCCTGCGTTGTTGGGGCGTTAGCCTACCGGGTGCTGAAACCCCGCATTCAGGCTGGTATTGATAAGGCCGAACTCCCCATTCGCATAAAACGGATTATTCACAATCTGCAGCGTCTTGTGTTCCACCTGATTATGCTGATTGTGCTGTTTTTATGTTCGCAGATCATGGCATCAGAATTTCTCGATATCGGCACATTTTTAAATATTACAGTCATGAAACTCCTGCTGGCATGGATTGTAATCCGCATATCGGTTCAGTTTATCAACAATACGCTCGTGCGGAATATTTTTGCTTTTTCCATTGGTGGTATTGCGGCCTTAAGCATCTTTGGCATTCTGGACGAAACATCGACCACGCTTGATGCGATCGGCTTTGGGGTTGGATCGTTCCGGTTCTCCGCACTGACCATCATCAAGGGCATGCTTTCGATCTTTATTCTGCTGTACCTGGCGATGTTTGCCTCAACTTTCCTTGAGCGTCGAGTGTTAAAATCCAAGAGCCTCACGCGCTCATCACAGGTGCTCATCGCCAAAATTATTCGCATCGCGCTCATCACCTTTGCTGTGTTGATTGGCGTGACCAGCGCCGGGATTGACCTTTCGATCTTTACCGTCTTTTCCGGTGCGGTTGGTTTGGGTATTGGTTTTGGTTTGCAACGCGTTGTATCAAACCTGTTCTCAGGCCTGCTTCTCCTTATGGATCAGTCGATCAAACCCGGTGATGTTATTGAGCTGGAACAGAGCGGCACGTTTGGATGGGTCAACCAAATGGCTGCGCGTTACACCGAAATTGTGACGCGGGACAATAAATCCTACCTGATTCCGAATGAGGAATTCATTACGCAGCGTGTTGTGAACTGGTCGCACGGTGACCGCCTTATCCGTATCGAAGTCTTATTCGGGACGCATTACGATTCAAACCCGCATGACGTTATCCGCATCGCGAAAAGGGCTGCAACGCGCCCTGAACGGGTCGTTTCGGACAAGGAGCCTGTGTGTTGGATTACAGATTTTGGCGATAGTTCCGTGAATTATACGCTGCGTTTTTGGATTAAGGATGCGGAAGGTGGAATTTCAAACGTTAAGGGCGAGGTCCTGCTCTCACTTTGGGATGCGCTTAAGGATAATAATATTGAAATCCCCTATCCGCAGCGCGTTGTTCATATGGCGCCAGCCGCATCACCGGATACAGCTCAGCCGAAGATGGAGCCTCCAGAAAAGCCCGAAGAGGCCGCAGTTGAGGAAACACCGCCCTCGGTTAAAAACCAAACATAAAAAAAGAGCAGCCCAATGAGCTGCCCTTTTTAAAATCATTGTGAACGGTTATGAAGCATAGCGAGGGTCGAGATCGAAACGATCCAGATTCATCACCTTGGTCCATGCCGCCACGAAGTCCTTTACAAACTTTTCCTTTGCATCATCAGCGGCATAAACTTCGGATATAGCCCGCAGCTCTGAGTTTGAGCCAAAGATCAAGTCAGCGCGGGTTGCTGTCCATTTTATATCGCCCGTTATACGGTCGCGCCCCAGG
>CAYGQP010000003.1:0-18421 GCA_964352115.1 uncultured Micavibrio sp.
CGTATTTGACTGGATTGATCGCTGCAATAACGCCGCGAAAATGAAATCTAATGGAGGTTGATATGAGAACAACACGAGGAAGGTTCGTCTCAGATAGAGAAGTAGGAAATGTGTTCTATCGCCTAGATCAGAAAATGTGTGACTACGGCATTTGGCATTGGCTGCTGTCAGAAGCTGCGTTTAAAGACCATCAAGTTAATTATAAAGGCCGCATCATATCTATAAAACGTGGTGAAGTACCCACAAGTTATAGAGAGCTAGCCAAGGCTTGGAAGAGATCTATAGGTAGCGTGAGAACCTTTATTAAAAACACTAAAAAATCTGGTCACATCGACACAACAGTTGATACAGGTTTCTTGATTATAACTATTTGTAAATACGATGAAATTCAGATGTTGAAAAAAGCATCTGATACAACAACCGATACAGTGATCAGTACAGAAGCTAACACCAAAGATGACACAAACATAACGAATGATTCACATGAATCGTATGCAACAGGCGACAGCGTCGCTTCGCATGCTGATCAGCACGCTTCACTGTCGCCAGATGATAAAGAACGTTGGAAGCTTCTTCTAGGGCAACAGTTGGGTGCCGATATATATAGATCTTGGTTTAAGTTACTCGCATACGAAGAAGGCTTCGTCGTGTGCCCAACAGAATTTCACAGCGAGTATTGTAAAAGACATTACGAGGAGGCTATTAGGCAAGCTCTGCAGGAAACAGGAAAAGATTTTAAAGGGTTTCGGCCTTTGCAGAACTTCAAAATAGGGCTTAGCGCATAATCAACTGCGGTTAGGGAATTATCAATGAGCGCGTGCTTAACCATAGATGACGTAGGTGCCGCCTCGTTCAGCCTGAACGACAGGCAGTACCAGTTCTGCCTTGAATACATTGTGGATTTAAACGCCACGCAGGCTTACATACGCGCTGGCTACTCTAAAAGTGGAGCACGACAGTCTGCTTGTAAGCTGCTGACAAATGCTGACATACGAAAATGCATTTGGGTGCTTCGACAGATGCAGCATACGCGGCTGAAACGCATGAAAAATGCTCATGAACTGGCGCAAGATGCCGATGCGGTATTAAACCGCATGGCCCAACTGGCTATGTGTAATATCGGCCATTTCGTTCGTATCAACGATCAAGGCTTACCCTATTATGATTTTAGCGGTGTCACAGAAGAAGACTTATTAGGCTTGGTCGACCTGAAAATTAAGCAACAGGTCGTGCCATGCAGTAAATGTGTTCATGGCAATGATGTAATCGTACATGAGATCAGCATCCACACAGATATCACCAAAAACCTTCACGCACTAGCCAGACGCCACGACTTACTCAAGTATGATGTCACAGCGAAAGCGCAGCCTGAAATGTGCTCGCTTGAGACAGCAAAGCGCATTGCCTTCATCATGCATAAAGCGCGTCGTGATTAGCTCAAACACTTTCATTTTATTGCTTTTAGTGGCTTGGCAGGCTACAACGAAAGCAAGTTGTCCGATATTGGATGGCTTGGGGCTTCTTAACCCCTAACTAGCGGCTGGCATCGCCGTATTGATGCCGCACTCGGTCTTAAGGCCGGGGTGCGGCAGCGCTATGTCCAGAGCTTCGGCTTAAAGGCTGTCGCGCCGTTCTAGTTAGCGGTTAAGAAACTCCGGCCACCTCGGGCACAAACCCGTGGTGGCTTTTCTTATGGAGTGAAAAAATGACTTATGATCCTGAAATAAACACATTTCACACTGGCGATACTATCGGCTCCTCTCTCAGAGGTATGGGGCAAATGTTTTTATATATTGATAAAAATCTAGCGCAATTTTCCGACACGCCGCCTGAAGTTATCGAGGACTGGAAAACATTAAAAAGTTGGCTCCAACTCAGCGATGATGATTTTACACCTGAGGAAAATGAGAGAATTGGCATTGCTTGGCAGAGCTATCTTGCCGCTGGCAAAGCGCCGGTATCCTCTCTTGAGGCAGCTTTCCTTGATTTTAAAAAAGTCTCAGAAGAGGAAGGTTGGGAAACGGTATACATTCCCAATAATATAAAACTCATCTTTGACAGGATGATGGCGACCAACGCTGATTTAGTGAGCAAAAAACAGCCAGAAAAAAACCCGCCACAGGCCTCTCACAGCTTCTCAATCGAACGTTCAACAATTGCCATCAAGCTTATATGGCTCTTTTTTTCGTTTGTGATAGCCGTAGAGATATCAGGAGGTTTATTGCACACAATCATAGCTGTTTTAGGCATAAGCAGCCCTGCATGGCTTCACAGCGGAATGCATTGGATTACATCATTTAAGGTACTTCCTACGTGGACTATAGCTGCCGCATGCGCTGCCATGATAATGGCGATGATGCCTGTCATGTTATACGAAGATTATTATTACAACTTTGACGATTATGCGGGAGTTTTAATCTTGGCAATGCCGCTAGCGTTTTGCGTCTTGAGATACCTGCAAAACCTTCAGCATAGCCAGAGCGCGTTTAAAAAATAATATTTTACGTAACAATAAAAATAGTTCGCAATTTCAGGAAATTAAAGATCGCGGATTCCTATTTCATCTTTGTTCAGGTACACTTAAATGAATCGGTGTTGTCTATTCGGACTTATCGCCTAAATCTATTGTATAGCATCGCATTTACCTGTATTCGTACGCCTATGACAAAAGCAAAAAATAAGAACGACCTACCCTCATTTCGCTATCCGCCAGTTGTTGAGGTGGTTGTGGGAATCCAATTTGCCGAACCTCTAGATATCCGCACGCTGGACGTAGCGCAAGTATGGGAGGCCATTGGGAAAAAAACTTACTCTGATTACAAAGAGCTTAAAAGGCTTGACCCCATACTGCCGTCGAATGTAATGCACTTGGAAATTTCAGATAGACCAGACCTTCCTCGTTATTTATTTAAGAAACATGATGGCACTGGGCTTATTCAGTTCCAAAGAGACCGTTTTGTCTATAACTGGACTCGACCAGAAGAGGCGTCCCCGGAGGATTACCCGCGTTATAATCAAATTATTAAAGACTTTTTAGATCATTACAAGAAAATCGTAAAAGCACTAAAAGCTAATAAGCGCACCTTACCAACACCTGCGGTTATGGAGCTAACCTATGTTAATTTGATAGAGTGCGGCGACGATAACATGAGCGGCGCAGCACGCGTATTTAAGGATATAAAATGGGTTGAAAGCGGACGTTTTCTGCCTACGCCGAACCGCATGAATTTAACGTATGGCTTTAAAATTGACGATATTAAAGCAACTCTTACAGCCAACATGGGGCTTGTACAACTGGTCAAAGATGGTCGGAATATGTTAAAATTAGAATTGTCTGTTAAAGGGCCGCTCCAAGATCATGCAGATACCGCCGTGATGAATTGGTGCAATACTGCGAGAGAATGGATTGTTAAAGGATTTGAGGATTTAACAACACCTGAAATGCACAAAAAATGGGAGAAGCAAACATGAGCAGCGCTTTATTTAAAGACCATGATTATGAAGATTCCAACACATTAAGCCGTTTCACGCTGTTTAATGATAATAGGCTGCCAAAGGAGAGGTTTGCCCTCTTAAAAGCGCTAGAGTACCTCAGAAGCGCATTAGAAGATGATTGGAATGGCTATGGCGCAATTGCGCCAACAGAGCGTGCTCTTGATATGACCCGCCATTTCATATGTTGCTTACCGTTTAATAAGACACATGCCAGTAAAATGGAACCCGATGGTGAGGGTGGTATAACATTAACATGGCAGAACGATAGCGAGCGTATAATGCTAACTATTGACGGTAGTTTAATGCATCTCTCTCATGAAAAGTCCGGGGAAGAAACCGTATTTATTAATGAGGTAGCTTTCTTCAATGAGGACGATGTTATTCTTCCACATGTGATTATTGATCACATCCCAAGAGCTTGAATAAAAGGAATGGTCGTTGCCTTCTAAAGTTGTAGCCATCAATAATGACGATACTATCAGTCGCCTCCTATTTAAACCCAAAGACTTTCTAGATGGGCTTGGCCCACTATGCTTGCGAAAATCCCTCTTCTTTCAAAAACCAGATCGCCAAGAGTCGGTCAACTGCCATCGGCTGGCAAATCATTATCCAGAAGATTTTCATCAACAGGGGCGCGCCAAAGCGCTAAGAGATAGCGAACGCAGAAAAGAACAAAACAAAGACCCAGTTACATATGAAGGGTTTGCCCCCATAGGAGTGGAAACTGTGCGCTCTATAAATGAAGACAATCATTCATTTGACGTTTTGCACTCTCCCATGAATGATAACGCGGCCCACTGTGACATAGAGCTTTTATTTCCCGGTGATAAACCTCAGAAGGCCCAAAGAACCCTTGCTATACAAAAGCTTTCAGAGGAGTTTTCAGAGATCATAATACCGGATTAGTGCGCTTTTCTTATTATCAAAAAATATTGCCTCTTGCTTGTGCGCGGCACACTCACGGCACACTCGAGAGCAAAAAACAGCAAAAGTGTGCCACAGGCCACAATACTTAATTCTTGCCAAGACCCTGATTTAATTGTTATCTTATGCCATACTTTGTTGTGATTTACAGTTAGGAAAAATCTCCAAAACCGTAGGTCGTGGGTTCAAGTCCCTCTGCCCCTGCCATTCAGTCTTCCAATCCATCCGTTACAGAGAATGTCGCCGTTGAAGCCCAGCGTTCCGCGTGCTTTGGCGATGAGCATATGTTCGACACGCGCGGAGAATACCCAAAACAGTCTATTTCTCACCCATTTTCTCTAGTGGTCATTTTGCCGCGTGTCGGTGTTCGGATTTCCCTGTTTAACAGGGAATTTACAGGGAAATTTTTAAATGGCGTTTTGGAGAATTTTGAAGCTCTTAAATATGGCTGAACTGACATAATCGTGAGAACGACCTTCGCGGCGCGCAATGGCTTTGATCGCCGTGCCATCGAAATGCTCATCACGCCAGATGACACCTTGGACCAATTTCTTGAGTGCTTTAGGCGGTAAGTCAAATTGACCTGCCCCTCAAGATATTGAACAAGCTATTGGGACAGTTGAATCAAGAATTTCTGAACTTCAAGAAGAAGAAGAAATAGCGGAAGCTAAAGCACCCGATTTTACTGCTAGACGCAATGTTTCAGATCAATTTGATGATATGGCATTGCTTAATCTTTTTAGGCCTCTTTTGGATGTTGAGTAAAATAGGCGCTTTTACAAATGTCCGCTATATGCCGATAGAGGACATTAGTTCCATAAAATTGTGTGATAATATACGGTATGAAAATCACTTAAAGTGATAACCTCTAGTTTGAAAATTTCTATGCTAGAAATTGCAAAGCTTTTTTGATTTGCGCACCGCACGACATCCTAAAAATTTATCCGCAAGAAATCGTAAATTTGACGTTCTGGTTGTGTAACTGCTATTGCAAAAGAAGAAACTAAAGAAAGACTAAAGAATGTCATGGATGATTGAAGCAGAAAGCCCAGAAGCCCAAGAAGTCACAAAACGTGCGCTCGCTCTGGGCATCATTGGCGATCCTGACCAAGCTTCTCATCACATTGGCCCAGTAGTGCTGTCAAATGGGCAGACCGTTAGTGCACATGTTGTTCATGCTGTTGATCCAATTATTACGGATGGACAGAGCGTTGTCATGATTAATCGTAAAAATGATCCAGGCATGGGAAAACCAGCCTTGCCTGGCGGTTTTATTGACCCTATTGATGGCGGCATTGAATCAGCCGTGCAAGCAGCGGCACGCGAAGCCCTCGAAGAGGTTGGCGTTGAACTTGGCGAAGGTATTCGTATAGGTCAGCGCAACATGGTGCGACCTTACGATATTCGGCTGTGCAAAGGTGATGTCCTCAAAAACAGCTATGGCATTGAGGATGGCGACGTATTTATGGTGTCATCACAGGGTGTTTTATTTCATGTACCTGACTTGAGCCAAACCACATTGATTGCTGGTGACGATGCCGAACCAGGATCAGCGCGGCGTGTTGAAATTTCTAAAATCACTCGAGAGACGGTGGGCATTGCTGATCATGCGGATATGGTTTTTGAAGCCATTAAAAATCTACGCACCCCTGACGAGGACTTACGCCGCGAACCTTAATTCGCTTAGATACTTTACAGGATGATGATCATTCATAGGGAAGACATTGTCCCAGCCCTCATTTGCAACTTGCTCATATAGTCTTCTCAGATCATACGTCACATTCTTTGACTTATCAGGGTTCCACATCAAGTGATAAAAGAGCTCTTTGAACGATGTATCTTGCCATGCGCGCTTTTTCATTAACTCAAATTGTTGATCATCCCAACCTTCTATCAGTCCGTCATCCTCTGCCCAAATAAACATAAGTTCAAGGCCAAGCTCGATAATTTCATCTTTGCTGCCACCATTTAGATTTGGCTTTCGCAGTGACATATGCGGATCAACGCTATGCCCGAAGGTTGGCGCGATGGGCCCTGCGTGAAGTTTTGGGCGGGCTGGTCCTTCCCATTTATGGTACGTATACGCAATTGAGCTAAATAACTGGTTGGCATCAAAGTTATCAAAATCATCGCGCTCAGCCAGCTCATCATAAACTTCGCCAGCTGTGCGCCAACGCATGCCATGATCAGTTTCAACTTTTTCCCCATGCATCAGATCAGCAACGACTTTCTTCTGCGCATAAGAGCCTTCGAGCGCATCTTCATCGAATTGAACGACCTTACCCTCCTTGTTTTTGGGCTGAAGTTCGGCAGACGGAGGGTTGCCATTCGCAAGCGATAAGGCTGTCATTCTCTTCATGACACCGGGGACACCAAATTCCTCGAGGTAGTCCATCAAATCTTCCTGATCGGCCTTGTGAATACCGCCGTTCGCATTAATCGTACCGCTGTGCAGGTCTCCACCAAATGTCGCATATGCGCCGCGGCCTTCATCCAAATTCGGATTGGCAACGGCCATTTTGCCTTCGACGTTTGCAATCGCCATGATGAGCACTTCACGGATGCGCGCTTGGAAATTCTCATAAGCGATGCCCTGCCCTTTCATTGCCGCAGAGGTGAAGGCTTTAATCTCTGGATATGCGTTTTGTAACCTCAGCATCCACGCTTCCATGTCTTCGGGTGTATGTTCATGGGGTGAGGCATGAATGAATTTTTCTAAGTCTTCGATGATTTCTATTTTGCGCTCTTTTGAAATTTTGGAGCTATCCTCAAGCCCAAAAATCACCGCGCACTGCGTGACAAGATCTTGAATATTGCGCTCCATGAACTTCCCGCCAATACCTTCGTATTGCCCGCCTTGTTCAAACTTGCCCCCTTCGATCAAAGCTTTAGCAGCATTATATGTTTCTTCAGAGCTGTTATTCGTGCCCATATAAACACCCGTGAGCATGTGATCCATGCAGGCTTTGATTGCCGCATCCTGGCCCTGTGAATCATAGGTGCTGCGGACTTCGTCGATGTAGGGAAGGTGGCTCATTTGCTCACAGAATTCATCAATTCCTAAATCGTGCATGGCAAGCTCAACCATGACACGCACCATGGCGCAGTTAAATGAGGAGTCTTTTCCGCCGCTCAATGCCTCTGCAATGCCTTTGCATTTAGTTTTGCGTATGTAATCCCACATCCAAAGCGCCTGATTGCGAATGCGCTCTTCTTTCCATCGATGCGGGTTATCAGGATGATCCCACTGATCGGCTTCATCTTGCCAATCAAAACCTGTGTCTTGTTCTGCGTCAGGTGCTTGAAATTCGCGCTCTAAGACTGAATGCGCTCTCGGCGCCAAATCAGGATCTGCGGTTGCAACCTGAATCGTTGAGGTTGTTGTAGCTAATTGCCCAAACTCCATGCGTCGCCCAGCTGAAATCGTCTCACCATCTTTTGAAATGAGGCGATGACCAAATTGTGCAAAGGCCGAACCTGATGTGCCCAGACCATCGGTATCAATGACAACTCCAGAGAATTCAGAGGCCAGGTTGTTCAATTGCATATGCCGGTCTTGTTTCAGCGGTTCGGGCGGGCTGGCATTCGCAATTTCTAAAAGAAGAGCATCTCTGGTTCCCAGATACCTTGAAATTGAAGGAATAACATTCAGCGCGTCGTAATGCGGGTTATCAGGTTCAACCCATTTTTCCTCACAAATAGCCCAGGCATGAAAATATCCATGTCCTTTGTCATTCGTCACATAAACGATTGGACGGCCGAATTGCACCTCTTCCCCGTCAGGCAATTTAATAGGAAAGGAGCCGTATTTGTACGGCACGCCCAAAATGGTTGCCGCTTGCTCGGCATCACGGAAACTCCAGGCGTTATGATATCGCCCTTCATAACCCCGGCCATCATTGTACAGGTCTTTCTTAGCGGTCATCGCCTGAATTTTTCCACCTGACAGCATCGTTTGCACATTAAAAGGCTTATTCAAACGATCATATAAAGGACTGTTTACAAGATCTGGATCTGGATTATCTTTTGCTGCTGCCTCAAATTCCTTTTTGAACTGCAAGCGCCAAGGATGTCCAATTGTCACCATTAAATTTGGGTCTTTGCCATGCGCATAGGTAGCGAGATCATTCAAGGCTTCATAGATACGATCGTTATCGGTGCGCTGAAAATCGTCATTAACCTCATAGCCTGTTAGAGAAAGCTCCGGCAACACAAGTAAATCACTACCCTCTTCGATAGCAATATCGATAGCCTTGTACGCATTCTCCATATTTTGTGTCCAATCAAGCGAAGTTTGATTGAGTGAGGCTTGCGTAACTCTAACCGATGTCATTTCTGCAGTTTCAGTCGCAGTCATTTAGGCTATCTCTCTACGTTATTCACCAGGGGTTTTCGGTGCAGGTGCTCCGCCACCGCCTGGCCACGACATCGTTGCAGACGCAACCGCAGGCTTGGGTATCATGTCCAGAATTTCTGCAACTGTTGTCTCTTCAACCCCTCGCCTTTTCAAACGCTCAGGCACGCCGTCTAAGCTAAAGGGGTCATCCACACCGCCAGGAATAGGAATGCCACGGCTTATTTCTGGCACGTAACGAATATCGACTTGCATACCCGCCATTTTGAAAAAACCGGCTAAGAAGTCATCGACATTGTTTTCAGAAAACTCAAGGCAGAAATTCGTAGCCAATCCGCCGCCGTTTATAATAACGTTCTGACATCCCGCTTTCTTAAGCTCAGTTGTCAGTTCCTTGAATATTTTCCAGGCTACTGTTTGTGTTTCACCATCATTTTCAACACCAATCCCGTAACTATCAAGCTCTGGATTTTGTCCTTTTCGAATAACGTAGAAGACATTGTCGGTCTCTGCATCGCGATGGAAGATGTATTTTGAAGCCATATCACCGTTGAGTTTATCTTGAAGACCTTGTGGCAAGTTAAGATCGGCCGGATATAGGCAGCTCTCGGTCCCTTGGACACAGTGTTTAGTCCACAAAGTTAGCGTACTTAATATACGCCCTTCTGCGAGGTACTCATCATATGTCTTACGATGATAGCCGTCTAAAACCTTGGCCACGCGCCCGTAATCTTGCGGACTAGGTTCAAGACCTGAGGTTGTTTCAACACGAACTTCTCTGATACGACCATCGGCCTCTTTTAAGCCGATAATGTGGCGATTTTCATCCAGTACAATCTCTGGAAATGGAAATGCCTCTGGTGGTTGCTCAAGCCCATTAAAGAAATGCACAGGCTGTTGAGCTTGCAAATAGAGTTCTTCCTCTGTTTCAGGATGAGGTTGTTCATGCGTATCCAAGAATTTTTTAAACTCTTCCACCCTGTAGTCCATGATGCCTGGGTGATTGATCATGAAGCTTATGTGATTTGCTGGATGGTAGTCTTGTCCAATGATAAAAATTGAACCTCGGCTTTTATCTACAATTTCTCCCATGGGCTTTGTAACCTCTTCACCGCCCGGCACATATAAAACACCGCCTTGATCATCGGTTAAACCAAATTTCAAAAACCCGTTCTCAGGGTCAATGAACATATTAATTATGGCTGTCTTTTGTCCGTTATGGTCTATCAGTTTCATAGTAATTCTCCTTATCCTACTTATCTTTCAAATCGCTCTGTATATTCGCCAACACCGCCTGGCTCATGTGTAATCCCATGGCGATATTCACACTCTTGGCGGAGTTTGAATAAATTCATATCCAGATAAACTGGGATATGAGCCTGTGGCTCTGGCAACTCTGCTTCGATAGCCGTAACATCTAGCGTTAACTTTTCATCACCGTTCGCACGAGCGGCTTCAAATTGAGCCATAAGCGTTTCAACAAGAACATCTTGTCTTGGACGAACAATGTTTCTGACTGCGTCCGGTATTTCATCAAGCTCTGCTCTTATTTGTGCTGCTGTTTGCTCAAGATCTGTAACCATATGATGGCTGCCAGGGTGAACGGGCTTTTGGGGCGGTTCATCATAAACATAACGCCCTTTTTCATCGAAGACTGGCTCAAGAATATCTTCATGGCGCGTCCCGCTTGGGTTTGTTTTTACATCGGAAAAATCACGAAGATTGACAATTTGTTCAGCCTCATCCAATCCTCGACGTTCATCATAAATGACGACGTGCGATAGCTTTCCATCTTCCCCATAAAAACGCCGTGAATTAATAAGCCCAGGATTAGAAGATTTTGCTGGCGCTGCTCTATTAATCTTCATGGTTGCTGTTAACTCGGGGTCTTCCGGGACTGTTTCCCAATTCATAACAGGCATAAACATAGCAGAAACTTTTTGAACCATTCCAAGAGGCGGTGGATGAGATCCAGCTGTGCCAACGCCCCAAAACTGTATGTAGGCTCCGTCTTGACGCATTTTTTGCGCTGAATAGACGTTAATACCATCAGAAGCAGCACAGAAGGGCGCGGCCGCACTCTGTGCTGCATATTCAAGAAGCTGCTTGTGTGTGAGATTTTCAATATCCGCATCTACTGGAAGTGCATCCAGAAGAACACCGCTACTACGTTCAGCAAGTCTACGCAAGGCAAGCTTTGAGAACTCTGTCAAATCTCCAGAGTCAAAGCGCATACCATAATTTGCGCCCCATGTGGGCTGCTCAAATTCTTTTGCGCAGGCCCGCATTTCTTCAATCACGGTAATTGAATCTTCAATCCCCACCGGCGTATCATACGTATCCGTTAAAAGTATTCCTGACTCTCTGTTGGCATAGGCATAGCTTCTAAACGCATCTTTTCTCATCGCTTCTTTGAGCTCGGCCCAACGGCCATCTCGTTCCATAATGAAAAAATCCCTCATGGTCGGTGCATCGGGCTCTTTATTCAGTTGATAGTCATGTGTTTGAACCCAGGCATGATCCATTGTTCCTGCAAACTTAGCGCCCAGCATCTCAGCAGCGCGGCCCGTTGAGGTCGATTGATACCCTCCATATAAAAGACCTCTGGAAGCTTCAATTGCCGCGCCCAGCCCTGGCCCTCTCCTCAAGCCTTGCACGCTGACACCCCCCTTCGGCGCTCCACTTTCTTCTTCAGTTTGAAGAACTTCAATCATGCGCGCAGCATGTGTTGCGTATGCATTCTGACCGTTTTCGTGACATAAATTGATTGATTCCAGCATTTTGATGATGCCGATGGGACCTTTTAAACGTAAGGCTGGTTCTTGTGCAAAAAAGACTTTCTTTTTGCTAGCCTCAATTTGAAGTGGACAATCATTAATAAGAGCTTCATGAACAAAATTAATATACTCTTTTGGATAACCGTTGTTTTCCAGCCACTCTTTGTCTTCTGCCGTTAATCCATGATCTTTCCAGCGCTTCACTGTATCAATAATTGCTTCAACACCCGCTTCAACGATGTACCCACCGCCCTCAGCTTCTTTACGCGCAAAAACATTTGATACCGCAGTATTCATAAATCGGCCTTCTAACCAATACCCAAAGCCAGTCGTAAAATGATACCGATCGGTAATGCTCGGAGACGTTTGTTCTAATGTGTATAAATCTGATAAATATCCCATAATTTTTCCTCGTTATACGTGCATAGCCGGATGCGCTTCGACATCTTGTGTCACATGGTCGTAGATCATGGCATTAAAGTCGTCTTCTAAAAATTCAATCTTTGAAGCAATATCATGCCCATATTGCTGTTTAAATCTGACGAACTCCTCATCACGCGCAATGGTCGGCAAGAAGAGCACACGATCAAGTTTGCCTTGCTTTATTAACTTTGCCAGATTGTCCCATGCTTTCCCCACCATAATCGGGTGAGATATTAATAACACATTCTGCTTTGAGCCCTGATCATAAATAAGTTCAATTGCATTTCTTGCTGTATTCAGAGAGCTTGCCATATCATCAATAAGCGCTGTCCTTTCTGCGACATCACCATCTTGGCCTGTAATTTGAACACCTTCTTTATCACGATGTTTGTCAATGGATACTCGATCCGTGATGCCCAAACGTTCGGCCAGATCAGAAGCTCTTTTATCTGCGCCATGATCAGGATTAACAACCGATGTGATTTCTAGTCTGAGTCTTTCTATCGCTTTTGCAAATATGGCGTTGGGGTTAATATCTAAAACATTACCCTTCCCTAAGCCCACTTCATAGTTTTCAATAGCTGCTTCAGAATGCGCCTCAACTGTAGACATACCATCCACACCGGCTTCTTTCATAAGCCGCCCAGCTAAATGACTTAGCATAGATTCTCGACGGCCTTCACGGATATGATCCTGACGCATGAAACCACCAAAGGTATTTACAGCCCATACTCTTGATGCGCCATATTTCTTGAGATCATCTGCGCAAGCCAGGCTTTGCATAAAGTGACTGCTCGGGCTAAAGCCACCGGCTGTTGCTATGGGATTGAAGAGGACGCACTGTTGACCTTTCGGATCAAATTCAAGCTCGGCAAAGGGCTCCCCATCTGGAAATTCACCCATGCTGGCAAATTCAACTTGATGGCCATCCTGTTTTGCACGCTCTGTGAAATAAAGCGACAAACTTGGTGGAACACCTCTTCCGAAAATAAATATCATAAAACACTCAGCGGTAATAAAGTTACAATGTTATAGAAAAATACTGAAGCCCCCGTCAAGAAATTTATAGACACAACCCTGTGTGTTATGTAATTAATTTCGTGATTTAAAAGATGTAAATGATGCATGAGAAAAGAAAAACCTAAATCTATCGCCTTCTTTGGTGGCTCATTTGATCCACCCCACAGAGGCCATTTTGAAATACCGTGCTACCTCTACGAAACGCTTGGAGTTGATCGTGTTGTATTCTTATTTTCAGAAAACTGGCAAAAAAATCCTGAAGGTCGCGCACCTATTAAAGATCGCATAGCAATGGGCCAAATGATTAAGGATAAATATTACCCTGATTTTCCTTTTGAAATGTCCGATCTACAAGATCGTTTGGGGACTCACATAACTTACCAGGTGCTCCAAGTCCTCAGAACAGAATATCCAGAAGATCGTTTAATCTGGGTTATGGGGGCTGATAATTTGGCATCACTTCATACCTGGGAAAACCATCACGACATTATGCGGGAGTTCCCCGTAGCAGTATTAAGGCGTCCTAGCTCCACATATGCAGCTCTAAGCAGCGAAACCGCTATTGATTATCAATTCTTACAAGCATCAAGCCCTTACACTTTTCAATTAATGGAACGTGGTTGGATGATGCTCGACAATCCTTTGGTTAATATGTCATCTAGCGGCTTCAAAGCAGCTGTACGAAACGGTCAAAGAGCGTTCGAAGACCCTGTTCTCCAGGATGTCTCTGATTATGTTGCTAAGCATGGCCTTTATGGTACGATAACCCAGCCAACACTTACAGTCCCTGAAACATAGCTTATCTAACCTCTAGCATTCATGAGAAATTAAAGTATGTGGAGAGTAGTGCTCTTTAAGCTGACTACGCTATGTTAAAACTGGCAATAATGCTACAATGTTGATATAAAACATCACCATGAAAGCAATAGTAAAAAACAAAAACAGCACTAGTGTTTCTGAAATTCAGAAGCCGGTCATTAAAAACGACACGGATGTTTTGATCCGTGTCGCGATGGCTGGTATTTGCCGAACTGATATTTACGTGGCCCAAGGTTTAATCAAATCAAAAAACCCGCTTGTTTTGGGGCACGAGTTTTCAGGATTTGTTGAAGAAACTGGTGATCAGGTTGCGCATGTAAAAACTGGGCAACGTGTCGCGGTGATGCCGATCTTGCCAGTTTCAAATGATCATGCCGATAAGCCTGATTATTCGAATAGCACGATGATTGGTATAGATCATGATGGGGCTTTTGGAGAGTATGTGATTGTTCCGGCTTCGGCTGTGTACGCTGTTCCCGATGTCGTCTCGTTTAAAGCCGCAGCTTACATGGAGCCGATTGCAGCGTCTTTGGCTGTTATGAATGCAGATTTGCAGCCCCAGCAAAAAGGTTTAATTTACGGCGAAAACCGGATTTCGCGGTTAACGCAACGTATTATGAATGCTAAAGGATTAAGTGATGTCGAGCTTTATGATCATAGACAAAGTGCTGCAAAACCTATGGACGATAATAGCTATGATTACATCATAGAAACTTTGGCAACGACGGAAACGATGGAACATATTGTCAGAGCCGTGAAACCGGGTGGTAAGATTGTTCTTAAAAGCCGTCAACATCAGCCTGTTGCTTTTGATATTAGTACTTTGGTGAAAAAAGGCATTACTTTACAGGCCGTGAATTACGGTGATTTTTCTGAGAGTATTGCAATGGTTTCAGACTGCCTTTTGGATGTTGAAGATTTGTTCGGCGATATCTATGAATTAGAGCAATTCGAAGAAGCCTTTGAAAAAGATATAAAGGGCGAAACCAAAAAATTATTCTTTTCGACTATGGGTCAAGATGTGCGGGATTCTTAGCCTTTGGTCTGATGAAGAAATTCAGCCAAATCTTTTTCAAATAGCGCTAGATACATTGGTTCATAGGGGTCCGGATGACGAAGGTGCCTGGTTTTCCGATAATCGGTCGATTGGATTGGGCCACAAGCGGCTCAGCATCATTGACCTTGATTATGGCCATCAACCCTTCAGCAATGAAGATGAAAAAATCCATCTAGTGGTGAATGGAGAATTTTATGATTTTGAAAATATTCGCCGGGATTTAATAGAGCGCGGCCACAAATTTTCTTCCCATTCTGATAGTGAAGTTGCGCTGCATCTTTATGAAGAATACGGGCTAGATTTTGTACATCATTTGCGCGGCGAATTTGCACTGGTTTTGTATGATCAAAATAAAAACCAGATGATCGCAGTTCGGGATCGTTTTGGCATTAAACCGCTGTGTTTTGCCAAAGATGAACGCGCGCTTTATATCGCCTCAGAAGCAAAAGCGATTTTCGCGGCCGGGTATAAGGCGCGCTGGGACAGATATGCATTTCTGCATGCGTGTCATGTGCAATATACCCCGCAAGACCGAACTTTATTCGAAGGGATTTCACAGCTCAAGCCCGGGCATATCCTGATTTATGACGGATCAGATGTGCGCATTAAAAAATATTGGGATATGGATTATCCGCAAGGCTCACTGGATAGAATTTCAGATGAACAAGCCCATATTGAAGCATTTACGGCTCAGTTTAAGGCGGCTATAAAACTACGTCTTCGATCAGATGCACCGGTTTGTTTTCATTTAAGCGGCGGGCTTGATTCCAGCGCTGTTGCAGCCCTTGGGATGGACTTACAAGGCAAGCCGATGGATTGTTTTACCGTGGCCTTTGAGCAAAACGGGTACAATGAACTGCCATTTGCGCAAGAGCTGGCGAATGAGAAGGGCGCCAATCTGCATGTTGTTCCAGTCTCCCAAGATGATCTGGTGCATGTCATTTCTGATGCGGTTTATCACAGTGAAGGTTTGGCGATTAATGGTCATTTGGCCGGTAAGTTCCTGCTCAGCAAGGCCATTCGTGAAGCGGGTTTTAAGGTGGCACTTACAGGCGAAGGGGCAGACGAGGTTTTGGCTGGATATCCACATTTCAGAGAAGATCTTTTAAGTGAGAGTGACCCTAAGACGCTGAAAGCCTTGTATGACACAAATGAAAAATTGGCTGGTGTTTTTTTAGCGCATGGCGATGCTCTGCCCAGAAAAGCTGTAGAAGAGGCCTTAGGGTTTGTACCGAGTTTCTTGCGTGCGAAAGCATCCTTGGGCTTTCGGGTGAATCAATTGTTAAGCGATGCCTTTAAAACCGGCCAGGATATCTATGCTAAACTCATATCTGACTTTGATGTGTCAAATCAATTGCAAGGGCGTAACGTTGTTGATCAATCTTCGTATCTTTGGAGCAAGTTAGCTCTTACAAATTATATCTTGCGAACTCTTGGAGATGGCTGTGAAATGGCACATTCCATAGAAGGACGAGTCCCGTTTCTTGATCATCATCTATTTGAACATCTCCGCAACGTGCCGATGGGTATGAAAATTAAAGGTATGACGGAAAAGTACATTTTGCGAGAAGCAGCAAAACCCTACATCACGAAAACCATTTATGAGCGCCAGAAACACCCCTTTATCGCGCCGCCTGTTACACGTTTTTCTAATAGTGCGCTCAATGAATATATACAAGACACCTTGCGTTCAGATGATTTCGCAGCAATGCCGTTTTGGGATCAGCCCAAAGTTTTGCATTGGCTAGATATCGTGCCAGATATGGATGCAAAAGAACAAGCAGCTTCAGAGCCAGTTCTTATGATGATTTTAAGTTCATTTCTTATCCATCAAAGATTTAATTTAAGCGCCTAGGTTTTTCCATATATTTCTTGCTTTTCCGGCGAGCATTTTCTATAACTCATAAATTCTTCGTGATTGTGAATTGTATCTGCAAGGAATGGATCAACAATGACTGAACAAAATTGGTGGACGACATTTTTTGATTCCGATTTTTCGGACTTTTTGCTGGACCGTGAAAATGATCCGGCCCTTGTCCCAACAGCTGATTTTCTCATTGCTTCATTTGGTTTAAAGCCAGGCGATACAATTTATGATCAATGTTGCGGCACAGGCGCGGTTTCAAGAGCGCTCGCGCATAAAGGGATCCGTGTTGTTGGTGTCGATCAGGCCGAGCATTATATTGCACGCGCCAAAGCTCTATCGGCTAAAGAAGGGCTTACGAATACATTTTTTGAAACCGGAGATGCGTTTGAATATACGTCTACCGAACCATGTGAGGCAGCCATCAATTGGTATACCAGCTTTGGCTACACTGATGATGATGCGCAAAATATTAAAATGCTTCAAAGAATACGCGAAGGGTTAAAGCCCGGCGGTCATATTGGCATTGAATATATGAATGTTTTAAACATTCTGGCTAATTTCAAACCTGTGTGGATCAGAGAGGCTGAGGTTCAAGGGCAAAGTGTTCAGATTGAAAAACACACAACACTGGATCAGAACCGCGGTATGATAGGCTCTCGCTGGGTTTATAAGTTTCCGAACGGTCAGGAAAGAGAAGCAAACGGCGAATCCCGGCTCTACAAGCCTGAAGATTTCGAAACGCTTTTAGAAGAGGCAGGCTTTGAAGATATCCAGCTGCATGGCGGTTTTAACGGTGAGCCTTGCGATGAAAACGCAGCGCGCTGTGTTGCGTTAGGAAGGTTGCCGTCATGAGCTTAAAGGTTTTGAAATCATTGCCTGAAAATCCAGTGGATTTTCGTCATTCGATTTATGAAGGCACGGTTTATATCGTTCCGCCAAATGCGGCCACTCAAATGCTATCGGCAGAATTAAGGGGCATGTTAAGCGATCATTTCTCCGATGTCTCAGATGTTGAAAAAATCCATGAAACCTTAGACCCTGCTTTGGCGTTTGAACGGTTCATGGCGTTGCGCAATTCGGTTTCAAGTGAAGCTTTTAGCGCTCCGTACATTCAAAGAATTACCCAATCACTGGGCTTTGCCACAGGTGATATCATCTATGATTCTTTACGTTTTCGTATGGCGGCACATAAAGGGCACGAAAATGAAAAAGCGCGTGCTGCTTTATCCGCTCATCGTGATACGTGGTATGCAAATCCGCAGGCACAAATCAATGTCTGGATTCCGGCCTATGATATTCGCCCGTCCCAAGGGTTTAACTTCTATCCCGATTGGTTTAACCAAGCGGTGGCGAACACATCTTCAGGTTTTTATTTTGAGAAATGGTCCAAGTCTGTTGGGTTTGGTAACGGTTCCACTTCAGCAAAACCAATTCAATATCCGACCATTAAAGAAAATCTGCCCTTGAATGCGGCCGCTGGATTTGAATGCGAAGCTGGTTCTATGGTTGTCTTTTCGGCGGCGCATTTACATGGTTCATGCACAAATGTATCGGGCTTAACCCGTTTCAGTGTTGATTTTCGTCTTGTGCATAAAGGCGATCACGAAGCGGCGATTGGGGCGCCAAATGTTGATAACGATTCAACTGGAGATGCGTCGGTCAATTATTTGAAATTGGAACAAGCA
>CAYGQP010000004.1:0-17047 GCA_964352115.1 uncultured Micavibrio sp.
CCTTATAGAAATGCCCCAAATCTGCCATTTCTATCCCATCGCATTCAGCCCCGACGGGAATGCAACGCCTGTTGCGATTCTTGGTTTGCGCGATAACGAGAATCTATTTCTTCATGCCGATAATTCCTGGGAACCCGCGACATACATACCGGCCTATATCCGCCGCTATCCGTTCATTTTCTCTGAACTTCCGGACAAGGAACAACTGACACTCTGCATTGACCTTGATGATTCCGTCACGGAACAAAAGGGCGAGCAACAATTCTTTGACGACAAGGGTGAGCCCACAGAACTCTCCAAGAATGCATTGGAATTCTGCAAATCCTATCACGCTGCGGCACAACAAACGATGGACTTCAGCAAGGCCCTAGCAGAAAGCGATTTGTTGGTAGACCGCGAAGCACAAATTAATGTCGCCGGAAACAAGCGCATTAACTTCTCCGGGTTTAAGATCATTGATGAGCAAAAATTGACAGAAATGGATGACTCAAAGTTTCTTGAGTGGCGCAAAAAAGGCTGGCTCCCATTCTTATATGCGCATTTATTCTCTGGCGCACAATGGCAACGCCTGACATATTTGCTGAATCAAAGGCTAGAAAAAGAAGCTGCGTAAATCTGGCTCTACGGGTATCATATTTTCGGCTCGTGAGATTATATAAGATAGCGCCTGTGGGCTTTTATGGAATTCATTCTTGATTTCCAAGCTGCCTTCGTGCTACGGATCGTTTTTAAAATATTTTAACGTTGGGGTACGAAAGCTATGGCAAGAGTTGGCGCAAAAAGAGCAGCCGAATTAACCGGTAAATCAAAATCCACCATTCAGCGCGCAATGAACAGCGGCAAGATTTCTTATGAACTCGACAACAATGGCCGCCGTGTTATAGATGTTTCTGAGCTTGAGCGCGCATTTGGGCTAAAACAAGAATCACAGCAAAACACATCCGCAGAGCACGAGCTTGAAAAGGCACAAACCATCATTGAAATGGAACGTTTGAAAATGCGCGTTATGATGCTGGAGGAGCAGTTAGAGACCTCAAATGCTCGCATCAATGAGCTAATCGAGCAAAGAGACCAATGGCAAAGCCAGGCGTCACAGGTTCTTCTCACTTCCCAACACAGCCAAAAACAGGCAGATGAGTATAAAGCAGAGCTCAGGGAATGGGAAAATAAAGCCCGCGAAATTCGTCAAAGAAAACTTGCACAGAAGCAAAAGGCACAAAAAAAAATGAAGAATTTTGAGCCAGAGAACGAAAACCTTGACGATGACATCTCAGATGAAGCCTTTAACTTCAAAACCATGTGGCAAAAAACAAAAGCCACATCATAATCCATATTAAGATGCGCATTCACTCAAAAATTCCCATCACCAACGGATGATGGTAGAATAAAACTATGATGAAACGGTATTTACTCCTAAGAACACTAATGGCATTCACAATCGCCGCTTTTTCTTTGCATGGCCATAGTGCGGTCGCGCAACAACCCGAAGCGCAAGCCCCTCAACCAGCGCAGCAACAAACACAAGAAAAGAAAAAGGAAAAGATTCCGGACTCCTATATGGCCGAAGCAAGCGCGGTCTTAAAGCAATGCACAGAAAATTCAGCCTATAATAAGTTTTATAATTGCGATTGTCTGGCCGCACACATGTTAGATGAGCGCATTAAACAAGGGCCAGACGCCAACCACACCAATCTCTTGATCAATGTTCAAACAAAATGTAAGGATGGGACAAACGCAGCGGGCATAGAATACAGCAATTGTCTTGGCAAGGGCGCGCTCTTACCGCCCGACGTAGAACCTGAAGCTTTTTGCTCCTGCTATGCCAACACCTATGCAAAGATATTTGAAGCCAGCCGCGGCGCAGCAACCTCTCTTCAATTGATCAAGATGCAATCAGCCGCGCGCAAGCGCTGTCAATAGGCCAAGCCCCAGACTTAAACGTCCCCCGCGCCATCAATTGCAATTCTTAGATGCGCCTCTGCCAGTGGTAAAATATTGGTCAAATAAAACTGCGCCGTCTTTTGTTTAATGCTAGTAAATTTTGTATCCTTATGATCCTTGGCAACCTCGGCTGATCGCGCCAATAAAGCGCCTGCCGCAACAAACCCAAAACCTTTGAGCAATGGCGCAGACATTGCCGCAACCTCATCCATCTTATTATCCGCGCCCAATGTTACAGCCGCCTGAATGGCGCTGGTCAGTTGAACCAGCGGCCGGGAAAACGCCTCTTTATAAACATTTGGAATACTCGCCTCAATCTGGTGGATATAGGCTGTTACCGCTGCACCGCTATCACGCAGCGTTTTGCGAAACGCCAGATCTGAAGCCTGAATACCGTTCGTGCCCTCATAGATCGGCAAAATTCGTGCATCACGGTAATATTGCGCCGCACCCGTTTCCTCAACGAACCCCATACCACCGTGAACCTGAACGCCAATCGATGTGACCTCGCAGGCCATATCGGTGCACCACGATTTCACAATCGGCGTCAGAATATCTACCTTGGCCTGTGACATGGCATCCCCTGCATGCGCCTGATCAAGAGCCACCGCAGCCTCATACGTCAACGCACGGCCTGCCTCAATTTGTGCCTTCATCGTCATCAACATGCGCTTTACATCCGCATGTTCCGAAATGCTCACGCGCTCGCCGCTCGTGAATGATTTCCCCTGCACCCGCTCCTCCGCATAGGCCAGCGCATGTTGATAAGCACGCTCCGCAATCGCCACGCCCTGAAGCCCCACGGACAACCGCGCATTGTTCATCATCGTAAACATGTACTTCAGGCCCTGGTGTTCCTCACCAATCAAATACCCAATCGCGCCGCCCTCGTCGCCGAACTGCATTGTGCATGTTGGGGAGGCATGAATACCAAGCTTGTGCTCCAGCCCTGTGCACTTAACATCGTTACGAGAGCCATCATCCAAAAACTTCGGGACGATGAACAACGAAATACCCTTCACATCCTCCGGCGCATCTGTCGTACGCGCCAACACAAGGTGGATAATGTTATCCGCCATATCATGTTCGCCATACGTAATATAAATTTTCTGACCGCTGATCTTGTAAGTTCCATCATCCTGTTTTTCAGCCTTTGAGCGCAACAGCCCCAGATCAGAACCCGCTTGCGGCTCGGTCAGATTCATTGTCCCGGTCCATTCACCGGAAATTAGCTTGGGCAAATATTTATCCTTTAGCTCATCAGACCCATGGCTAAGCAAAGCCTCAACCGCACCTTGATTAAGCAATGGGCAAAGTCCAAAGCTCATATTTGCCGCCTGCCACATTTCCTGAACCGGAAACGCCACTGCCCAGGGCAAACCCTGCCCACCATAATCTTCGGAAAACGGAACCGCGTTCCAACCGCCATCGCGGTACTGCGCATAAGCTTCCTTAAACCCCGGCGCGGTTGTAACATCAACACCGCTCAGCTTTGCACCATGCTGATCACCCTCCCAATTCAAAGGCGCAAGAACATCCCGGGCCAACTTCGCCGCCTCATCCAGAATAGCGGAAATCGTTTCCTCATCGATCACATCGCTTGTGAACCCCAAAACATCATTGAGCACAAAAGACATATCTTGAACAGGTGGATTATAGTCGGACATAGTTGGATTTCCTCACTTTAGACAATTCTGGCATGGGAGTTGCTAACTCTATTCATTGAGTAAGTATAGAACATTTTAAATCGGGCGAAAGCCCACAAAAAAATGAAACATGGGTAAGATATGCAAGGTGTAGCAAGTGCTATACAAAACAATGCGTTAGAAGCATTAAAGGCAAAAGCCTCGGCTCCGGTTTTGCACGCGATTGAACACGCGAGCACAAAAACCGGGGTCGATTTTGCCTATATGCTCCAACAGGCCAAGGCCGAAAGCAGTTTTGATGCGGACGCCAAAGCCAAAACAAGCTCAGCCAGTGGGCTGTACCAGTTTATTGAGCGCACATGGTTGTCGATGATCGATAAACACGGTGCAAAACATGGCATTTATACAGAAGGCAAAAGCCGGGAAGAGATTTTAGAGATGCGCAACAATCCAGAAATTGCGAGCCTTATGGCCGCCGAACTGGCCGCCGACAACAAGCGCTTTTTAGAAACGCATTGGGCAAAGGGTAAAAAAGAAATCGGTGCGACCGAAATGTATTTCGCACATTTTATGGGCGCGGGCGGCGCTTCGGCGTTTCTAAAGGCCCGTGATGAAGATCCAATGCAAAGCGCAGCCGTTCTGTTCCCCGAAGCCGCCAAGGCAAATCGCAATGTCTTTTATGATCTGGAAACAGGCCGCGCGAAATCATTGGATGAGGTATACAGCTTCTTTGATAACAAGTTCAAAGTCCCCAGCCAGCCGCCAGCCCTTTCGCTGGAAGCACCATCGCTTGCGAGATTAAAATCACAATCTCAAACCCACCAACAGCCTCCGAGAATCAGAAGCTCGGCCTTCGTGGCCGCCAATACGATCAATCAGAGCAACATGTCCATGCGAAACACAGGGGGTTTTCCGCGCTCATATGCACCCGCAGCGTATCAATCGTTGATCGCCAGCCCCATTGAGCTCATGATGCTCACACAACTGGAACTTCCGGGCACAAACGGCAACAAGAAGTCCACTTTATTTTAATGGACTTCGGGCCTACCCTCTGTTTATAAGGATATATGAGTCAAGCAAAGCGCAGCCCCCCTAATGATCAGGAAATCACCGTCCTGGGAGGTCAATTGCGCCTTACGCAAATGCCCGACGGCCTTCGCACCTCCATCGATAGTGTACTTCTTGCAGCCGCTTGCCCGGCAAAGCATGATGAGCATGTGCTCGATCTTGGTTGCGGCATTGGCAGTGCGGGACTATGTGTTCTCTTTCGTATACCTAAAACCCACCTCATTGGGATCGATATTCAAGATGACCATCTGGATATCGCACAGGAAAACGCCGCACTGAATGGGTTTTCCGATCGCTCAGAATTTATATCAGCCTCAGTGACCACCTATGCAAAATACAAGGACGGCAGCGAAACAAAGCCATTTTTTGATCATGTGATTTGCAACCCGCCCTATTACGACGCCGGAACACACATCACATCCCCGAAATCAAAAATCGCCACCGCCTGCGACCATGATGATGTGGGTGCGGGTTTAGTGGATTGGATCGACTGCGCTTATAAAAGCCTCAAAAACGACGGGTCGCTGACCATCATCCACCGCGCAGATCAAACGGATAAAATCATTCGCGGGCTGGGAAAACGTTTCGGCGCTATTGACATTATACCGCTCTGGCCAAAATCAGGACAATCCGCAAGGCGCGTCATCATACGTGCGCTCAAGGACAGGCGCTCTCCATCCCACATTCATCCGGGCATCACCCTTCATGGGCCAGCCGGTGAATACACCCCACAGGCCGAAAACATATTGCGCGGCGGCGCGGCTCTGGTATAACAGCGCCTATGAAGAAGCTCTTTCGAAAAATCGGCAAAATACTGGCTGAAATCCCCGTAATTGGAGAAGCCTTTAAACCAAAGCCTAAAATCGCGGTCCTGAGACTATCCGGCGTCATAACCGACACCTCGTCGCGCAAGGCCACAATTAGCTTCAACCGATACGAAAGCTTGATCGAAGATGCGTTTGAAGTCACAAACCTGCAAGCTCTGGCGCTGGTCATTAATTCCCCCGGCGGATCACCTGCGCAATCTGAACTGGTCGGCAAACATATTCGTGCCCTGGCGGCCAAACATGAAAAGCCCGTCTATGCCTTCATTGAAGATGTTGCGGCCAGCGGCGGGTATTGGCTCGCCTGCGCTGCCGATGAAATATACGCCGCAGACACATCAATTGTTGGGTCAATCGGCGTCATTTCCTCCAGCTTCGGCATGCACGATCTGATTGAGCGCCACGGCATTGAGCGCCGCGTTCATACATCTGGCAAGGATAAATCCTTCCTCGACCCCTTCCTGCCTGAACAACAAACCGACGTTAAACGCCTCAAGAAAATCCAAAGCGATCTGCACAAGCTCTTTATCGATTGGGTTAAATCCCGTCGGGGCAAAGTTCTAACCGCCGCCGACAAGGATGTCTTTGAAGGCCAGTTCTGGACAGCCCAGCAGGCCATCGAATACGGAATCATCGACGACACCGGAACATTGAAACCCATCTGTAGCGATAAATTCGGTGACGATATCAAATTCGTTGAATTCGGCCCTGAAAAGGGATGGATCTCATCTCTTATAAGCGGGAAATTTATTAACCAGTTTTCCCTCAGTCGCGATGCGCTCGAAACCATTGAAGAACGAAGCATCTGGGCGCGCTACGGGCTGTAAATTTTGCATTTTTTGGGGCGTTCTGGTAGATTAGCGCAGAATTTAATGAGAGCAAAATGAGCACTGAGTTTGAAGGCATTATGGACACAGCAACAAAACCAGTCGATTTAGCTGGTGATTTTGCGCGTAATCCGCATGCCCAGTCAGAAGTCGTTGCCCCAGTCGCGTTTAAAATTCTCGGGGATTCTGTGATCGCAGGTGGGCGATCACCAGTTGTGGACACCTTCACCAGAAGCTCAGATCAAACCGTTGATCCTGCAAGTTCAACATCAAACACAGGTGAACATGATCCGCATAAACGCGGCACATCGAACTACACGCCAAAAGGCCCTGCACATCTTGAAGACCACTTAGGCCAAACCTTGGACGTGACAGGCTAAGCCGCTTTCGCAACACCAACGCCACTAGCGCCCATTTTCTCGCGAATATACTCCGCGATCTTATCCATGTGAATACGCTCTTGCGCCATAGTGTTCCGGTCTCGCACGGTC
Source organism: uncultured Micavibrio sp. (assembly GCA_964352115.1). Taxonomy (GTDB): domain Bacteria; phylum Pseudomonadota; class Alphaproteobacteria; order Micavibrionales; family Micavibrionaceae; genus CAYGQP01. The sequence goes on from CAYGQP010000004.1 coordinate 6,798, forward strand.
ACCGTTTGATCCTCCAGCGTATCATTATCAATCGTAAAACATGACGGCGTGCCAATCTCATCCTGACGCGCATAGCGCTTTCCGATGTTTTGCTTGATATCCAGATCAATCGCGAATTCCTCCCGCAGCGCAAGATAGAGCTTCGTCGCGGGCTCGGCATGTTCAGGCTTCGCGGTTAACGGCAAAATCGCCGCCTTCTTCGGTGCGATCGATGGATGGAAATCCAGATACACGCCTGACGGGCGGCTCTCATCCACGGTATACGCTTCACAAATCAGCGCAAGCACACCGCGCGTTAATCCGGCGGCGGGCTCAATGACATGCGGCATGTAGCGCTCATTATCCCGCGCAGGGTCCAAATATTCCAGCTTCTGGCCTGAATGTTCCTGATGTTGCGTAAGATCAAAATCACCGCGGTGGGCAATGCCCTCCAACTCACCAAAACCAGGATCTGTAAACGGAAATTTATATTCCACATCAACCGTGCCCAAGCCATCCTTGGCGTAATGCGCCAGCTCATCCTTGTCATGATCGCGCATCAGGATATTGTCCTCGGAAATCCCCAGCGACAGCCACCATTTCTTGCGTTCCTCAATCCAGAATGTGTGCCACTTCTGGGCTTCTTCAGGATGGCAAAACCACTCCATCTCCATCTGCTCAAACTCTCGACCCCGAAAAATGTAATTGCGCGGCGTGACCTCATTGCGGAATGCCTTACCAATTTGCGCAATACCAAACGGCATCTTCACTCGCGCGCTGTCTAAAACGTTTTTATAATTCAGAAAAATCCCCTGCGCGGTTTCGGGGCGCAAATACGCTTTGTTGTCCTCATCCGCCGTCGCCCCGACATACGTATGGAACATCAGGTTGAATTCTTTTGGCTCCGTCAATGTGCCTAGCTCATTCACATCTGGCCCAACAACCTTGGCGTAATCACTCACATCCAGCGTGGTCAGATTCACTTTCTCAAAAAGCGATAGATCTTGCGGCATGCCCAGTTTTTTGAGCTTCTTCTCAATCTCTGTATCTTCCGCCTCCTCATGAAAGGCTGGCCAACGATCAGCCTTGTCAGAGGTCAAAACCACAAGATGATCCTGACGATACCGTTTCTTGGTCTCGCGGCAATCGACCATAGGATCCGAAAACCCGCCAACATGACCCGAGGCCTCCCACACTTTTGGGTTCTGGATAATCGCACTATCAACCCCCACAATCTCCACCGGCGCACCGTCAGGGCCAATCGGTGGGCAGGTCACCATTGATTTCCACCACAAATCACGAAGATTATTCTTTAGCTCTACGCCAAGCGGGCCAAAATCCCAAAACCCGTTCAATCCGCCATAAATATCACTGGCGGGAAATATAAAACCCCTGCGTTTGCATAATGCGACAATATCTTTCATGATTCTCTTACTCTTTGTTAAATAGTTACATCTCATGATGGCTTATTTACCTTGCAAAAACAAGTGCTTAAAGCCGAAAACACCCAGAAAACTTGACTCTTGCCCCTTTTTTCTATATCATGCAAGTAACAAGTAAAGGAAAAAACATGAGTTCTTCATACATGCAACTAAGTGGCGTTACCGATCCAAACGATGTCAACATGACAAGCCAATTTATGAACGGGACCATTAACTCGGCTGCTCAAGATAAAAAAAGAGTAGAAGAGCATTGGTGCAACACGCTTCACAATCAAGCCATCGAGTGGACTCTTCGAAGAAATGCAGATAGCTTCAATATCGAGGATTATGCAAAAGAACCAGAGTTAGCAATTGATGGATCTTCCGCTGCTGCTTAAGAGCAAATTTAATCTCCGAAAGACGGCGCTGATAATTTCAGCGCCTTTTTTATATCCGCATCTATGGATTAACGCACGAGCACCCGGCGGTTTTGCCCATTGGAATTCAGGATAATTTCCCAACCCTGTCCACCGCCGCGCTTAAGAGCCTTCTCAACATCACCAACATTCTCGATCTCTTTACCATTGATCTCAACCAATATGTCACCGGGCTTCACCACGCGCCCGGCCCGTGCGCCGCGGGCGATGCCAACCACAACCACACCCTCATCAAGCGACAGGTTGCCAAGCTCAACCGATAGTGCCGGGTTAATGTTCGCCACGACAGCGCCGTTTAACGGATGCGGCCCGGACAATGGCGTTTCCTCACGGGGCGGATCATCCGGCGGGGCAATCGCCGCAACCTTAAAGCTCATTGGTTTATCTTGACGCTGCACATCCACATCAGCCTTATGCCCAATTGGTACGGTCGCCATGCGGAATTTCAGCTCACTGGCATCGCGGATCTCTTTGCCATTAATCGCCGTGACCAAATCACCGACCTTAATACCAGCCTTGCTGAGCGGGCTAGCCGGATGCAGCTGTGCAATCAAAACACCGCGCGGGCGATCAATGCCGAGGGAATTGGCAATCTCTGCAGTCACATTTTGTGCCGTCACCCCCAACCATGGGCGAATGATACCCTTATCACCCTTCTGGCCCATCTTCGCCGCGGCCACAATACTGGCCACCATTTCCGATGGCACAGCAAAGCCTATGCCCAGCGACCCACCGGTTTTCGAGAAAATCGCCGTATTAATGCCAACCACGCCCCCATCCAGCGACACTAAAGGCCCGCCGGAATTTCCGGGGTTAATCGCCGCATCTGTTTGAATAAAGAAATTGAAATCATTAATACTCAGTGTAGAGCGCGCAAGCGCAGACACAATACCGCTCGTCACCGTCTGCCCGACACCAAAGGGATTCCCGATGGCGAGAACCAAATCACCAACTTGCAAACTCTCGCTTGGGCGCAGCTGCGCATAGGGGACGTTTTCACCGCCTGTATCAAATTTCAACAACGCCAGATCCGATGGCTCATCGCGCAGAATAAGCTCAGCATCAAATTCACGCCCATCGTTCAATATCACCGTAATCTCGTCCGCGTTCTTGACCACATGCGCGTTCGTCACCACCATGCCGTCAGGCTCAATGATGACCCCTGACCCCAATGAGTTTTCAACTTGTCTGCGCATCCGATTACCGAACATACCATTGCCAAAAAATGGGGCAAAAAACGGGTCATTCATAAATGGATTGGCCACAGATTGCGTTACAGTCCGTTTCGTGTAGATATTTACCACCGCAGGTGCAACCTGCTTCACCAAGGGTGCAAAGGAGAGCTGAAGCTGTTCACGGGCCTGAGGAATAATACGATCCTGCGCCGATGCATAACGATCAGCGGTTGGCAAAACCGCAAATATCACCATAATGAGAAAAATTCTGATCCACATATGTTGATATTTAGGCCACAGGGGTCTAAATCTCAAGGGAAAAAAGGAAAGTTCTCATGCCAGAGCATACGAAAATAACAACCGTAGATATCCGCAACGCCAAGGGCGCAGAAAAGCCTATCGTTTGCCTCACCGCCTACACAACCCCCATGGCCAAAATGCTGGACCCACACGTAGACCTCATGCTCATCGGCGACAGTATCGGTATGGTAATGTACGGCATGGAAAACACACTCGGCGTGGATCTGGATATGATGATCCGCCATGGCCAGGCCGTGATGCGCGCCGACCCAAAAGCATGCATTGTCGTTGATATGCCCTTTGGCACCTATGAGGAAAGCCCGGAACAAGCTTACCGAAACGCCGCCCGCATCATGAAGGAAACCGGATGCGACGCCGTAAAGCTCGAAGGCGGCCTCGATATGGCCAAAACCATCGCGCACCTGACATCCAACAACATCCCGGTCATGGCACATATTGGCCTTCAACCCCAATCCGTAATTAAGGATGGCGGATACAAGGTCAAGGGCCGCAAAGCGGACGAAGAAGAAAAGTTGATGGCCGATGCATTGGCCGTTCAGGACGCTGGCGCATTCGCCGTTGTGATTGAAGGAACGGTTGAGGACTTATCCGCAACCCTTTCAAAAACCTTAAATATTCCGACCATTGGCATCGGCGCATCAAAGGATTGCGATGGCCAGATTTTAGTGACCGAGGACATGATAGGATTATCGGTCGGTCACGTCCCGAAATTCGTAAAACAATACACCCATCTGTCAGAAATAATTGACGAGGCCGTATCGAATTACGCGACCGAGGTAAGAGCACGTGATTTCCCAACGCAGGATCATGTCTATACACGCCCCAAATTGGTCAGTGACAAAACAAAGCTTTATGGCTCAAACTCATAAGATCATATGCAAAACGTTTCTTCAAAATCTGATCTGCAAGCCCTTCTTGGTACATGGAAGCACAAAGGCCAGCGCATTGGCCTAGTCCCGACCATGGGCGCCCTGCATGAGGGTCATTTATCCCTGATAGAGATAGCGAAAAACAACGCCGATAAAGTCATCGCCAGCATTTTCGTGAACCCTAAACAATTTGCCCCGCACGAGGATTTCGACGCCTATCCGCGCGATGTTGAGGGAGATTTGGAAACCCTCAAACAACGGGGCGTGGATGCCGTATACCTGCCTGAACGCAGTGCGATGTATCCGGATGATTTCACAACGCACTTCACAATTGGCGGGCCTAACATTGGCCTCGACAGTGACCATCGCCCACATTTCTTTAATGGCGTTGCTGTTGTCGTCTGTAAACTATTTAACCAAGTGCGCCCGGATATTGCGGTTTTTGGAGAAAAGGACTATCAGCAGCTCATGGTTATTCGCCAAATGGTGAAGGACCTTGATATGGACGTCGAGGTCCTTGGCGGGCCGCTCATACGGGATGAGAACGGGCTTGCGCTGTCCTCCCGCAATCAATACCTCTCCGAGGACGAATATGAGATCGCTGTCCAACTCAATACGATATTGGCCGAATGTGCTCACGGTAAGATTGACGCACAAGAAGCCAAAGAAAAACTCCTTAACGCGGGCTTTGATCAGGTTGATTACATTGAGGAGCGCTGGGGCCGTATTTTGGCTGCAGGCTGGGTCGGGAAAACGAGATTGCTTGACAATTTTTCCATAAATCAATAACGTCTCTCTACATTTGCGCAACAGGAGTGAGATTATATGGATGAAGGTTATCACAAAAAAGGCATCGAATACTTATTACGCCAAATGTATCGAGATCTACAGTATCGTTATGAAACAATACCTTATGATGTTCTGGCCAATACATGGTTTTTCTACAAGGATCACCCAGAGCAAGTGGATATAGATCTTCGTGACTTGGAGAAGCAAGGCCGCATCATCAAACATCCAGATGGCACTTACTCTTTATCACCGGAAGAAAAAAATCGCATTAAAGAAATAGAGAATAACAAGCCTCCGTTTAGTCTTTTGGAAACCTCCATCGTTATGGGGTTTATAGAAAAACCGGGAAGTGCAAGTTTTGAGTATCTCCAAGAATGCAAGATTCCTAGCTTCTCAAAATTAGACAGGTTAAGTCAATGCCTTAAATACCTTATAGAAAATGGCAAAATCATTCAAAACGCTGATAAAACGTATTCAATTTCACCAGAAAAAGAAAATTTTTCAAGGCCCTCAGATTCTTTCGCTCCACCTTCAGATTCTTTTAAACCACATACAGACTGGGCGCCCGAAAAAGATACAGTATGGGAAGACGATACCAGACTATCGCCCCCTGGGCTGCCCGGTCCTTTTTAAAATTGAATGAAGTAACTTGATAAAAAAAGCGGCCTTATCAGCCGCTTTTAAAAATTCTTAGTTCACAAAAAAGATTAAATCTTCTTCTCTGTCGCCTGTGGGGCCTTCTTAGGCGCCTGCTTTGAACTCTTCTGAGTTTTCGTCTGAGCCTTCGTAGGAGAAGAAGCGCTTTCCTGCTTGGAAGCAGCGGTTTTCTTGGCCTTGTTTTCAGCCTGCTTTTCCTTCATCTCATCAGATGGGCCTGGAACATACTCTTCCATATCATCAACGGGACCACTATCTTTGCCCTTGGCTTCGGGATCGCGATCAACAAGCTCAATCACGGCCATCGGCGCGGCATCACCATAACGATAGCCAGCCTTCATGATACGAACATACCCACCTTCACGGCCTTCATAGCGCTCAGCCAATACGTCAAAAACCTTCTTGACCTGTGTCTCATCACGCATGCGTGACATCGCTTGACGGCGCTTTGCAAGGGCCACATCAGGCTTAACAACGGCCTGCTTGCCCATTGTGATGATTTTCTCAACAAAGGGGCGCAGCTCTTTTGCTTTAGGCAACGTCGTCACGATCTGCTCATGCTTCACAAGAGAGGCGGCCATATTGGCCAACATCGCCTGACGATGAGGTGACGTGCGGTTTAGTTTTCTTTGTTTAATACGGTGTTTCATGGTTCTTCGTCCTTATATTTTCAGACCCTGCAGCTTTATGGCTTAGTAAGGGTCATCCACCTTTTTGATCAGTTCTTCTATATTTTCTGGCGGCCATCCTTCAACCTGCATACCAAGATGCAAGCCCATAACAGTCAGAACCTCTTTGATTTCGTTCAAAGACTTCCGGCCAAAGTTTGGCGTACGGAGCATATCGCTCTCGCTCTTTTGCACCAAATCACCGATATAGATGATGTTGTCGTTTTTCAAGCAATTCGCCGAACGCACAGAAAGCTCAAGTTCTTCAACTTTACGAAGAAGATTACGGTTAAACGGAAGCTCTTCGGCTTCTTCTTTCTCGGTTGCGGCTTCTGGCTCATCAAAGTTCACAAACACCTGGAGCTGATCTTGAAGAATACGTGCAGCGTAGGCCACAGCATCTTCAGGAGAAATCACACCATTTGTTTGAATGTTCAATGTCAGCTTGTCGTAGTCTGTAATCTGACCAACGCGCGTGTCCTCAACTTCATAAGACACCTTACGGATCGGTGAAAACACGCTGTCGACAGGAATAAGACCAACAGGCGCTTCTTCCGGGCGGTTTTGAGCGGCCGGACGATAGCCCTTACCACTGTTCACAGTCAATTCCATATTGATTTTTGCACCCTTGTCCAATGTACAAATCACAAGATCAGGGTTCATGATTTCAATATCAGCGCCAGCTTCGATTTGAGCCGCAGTCACTTCACATGGACCTTCGGCAGACAAACGCATTTTCTTTGGGCCCTCAGCGTGCATCCGCACAGCAAGTTCCTTAATATTCAGAATAATGTCTGTCACGTCTTCACGAACGCCTTCGATGGAAGAAAACTCGTGCAATACGCCGTCGATCTGAACGGCAGTTACGGCCGCACCCTGAAGAGAAGACAAAAGAATGCGACGAAGCGCGTTTCCAAGTGTAAGACCAAAGCCACGCTCAAGCGGCTCAGCCAAAACATTACCTGTATGAGGGTTTTCGCCCTTCTGGTCGATCTCTAGTTTTGTTGGTTTAATCAATTCTTGCCAGTTTTTATGTATCACTTTTTGATGCTCCTATGTATCTATCTGATGTCTGTCTATTAAACGCGGCGTCTCTTCGGCGGACGGCAACCATTATGCGGGATCGGCGTAATATCGCTGATCGCCTTAATAGTAAAGCCAATGCCTTGAAGCGCACGCAGGGCTGATTCACGTCCTGAACCCGGGCCTTTTACGCGGACATCAAGTTCCTTCATCCCGTGATCCTGTGCCTTACGGCCAGCATCTTCAGCAGCCATCTGCGCCGCGTAGGGTGTAGACTTACGGGAGCCTTTAAAGCCCATCATCCCCGAGGATGACCAGGACACAACGTTCCCCTGCGCATCAGAGATCGTAACCAATGTATTGTTGAATGTGGAATTCACATGCGCAATACCGGTAACGATATTCTTTTTCTCTTTTCTTTTTGCTTTTGTCTTAGGTTTAGCCATTTTTCATACCCTCCTTATTTCTTCTTACCAGCAATTGGTTTCGCTGGACCCTTACGGGTACGGGCATTTGTGCGGGTACGCTGTCCATTAACAGGCAAACCTGAACGATGACGTAAACCACGGTAACATTTCATGTCGAGCAAACGCTTGATGTTCATCGACACTTCGCGGCGACGATCCCCTTCAATCAGATACTGATCACTGTCAATCTCTGTACGGATTTGGTTCAAAACATCCTCAGGGGCCTCGCCCATGCGCATTTGCACATCAATGTTCAACTTCTCGCAAATTTTGAAGGCTGTTGTACGGCCAATGCCGTGAATATAAGTCAACGCAATAGGAATGCGCTTTTTGTCGGGTACATTGACCCCAGCAATACGTGCCATTTAGTCTTCCTTTCAATTTTTTAAGATCTCATCGCTTTCAAAAGATCTCGGCCAACCCGTTTGCGGCTCCGTTCGTTACACTTCCACCGTGCCGGGTTGTAAACAAAATTCCTCAATATTGAAGAATGGCCGGACTATACGAGTTCATTAAGAACCCGTCAAGCTTTTATTTCACTGGATTTTTCAGGAGAAGAGCGCCGTTACTTTTAAGCTGCGGCCTTATTCTTTAAAGCGTCTTGAATTTCTTTCGTAACATTCTCAATCGGTGCCATACCATCAATCTGACGCAAAATGCCCTTGCCCTTGTAATAAGGCAAAACCGGCGCTGTTTGCTGATGGTAAATTTCAAGACGATGACGAAGCGTTTCCGCATTATCATCACTCCGCGCGCCGCCCGTTTCCTTTGAGCGTTGTAAGATACGGTTGATCAGAATGTCTTCATCAACTTCAAGAACAATCACATGATCGAGCTTGCGGCCCATATGCTGTAACATCTCATCCAGCGCTTTTGCTTGTGGTTCTGTGCGGGGAAAACCATCGAGAATAAAGCCCTTTTCACATTCAGGCTCAGCAATACAATTCGCAATCAATTCCACCATTGTACGATCGGGAACAAGCTCACCAGACTCTAAAATACCTTCAATGCGCTGACCAAGCTCGCTTTCACTAGACACTTCAGCCCGCAACATATCGCCTGTAGATAGTTTCTTCAACTTGTAATGGTTTTGCAAAACAGCCGCTTGCGTACCTTTTCCTGCACCTGGGGGGCCAAATATGATGATGTTCATCGACGCTTTCCTTACCTTCGGGATTTACCCCTTAATTTCGACTTCTTGATTAAACCCTCATATTGATGGGCAATCAAGTGCGAATGAATCTGTTGCACAGTATCTAATGTCACAGAAACCACGATCAGCAAGCTTGTCCCGCCGAAATAGAACGGCATATTATATTGTGAAATCATAAATTCCGGCAGCAAACAAATCACAACCAAATAAGCCGCCCCAACTGTTGTAATCCTTGTCAGAATGTAATCAAGATGATCAGCCGTATGTTTGCCAGGACGAATACCTGGAACGAAACCACCATATTTACGCAGCTGCTCTGCGTTTTCTTCGGGATTGAATACAATCGCAGTATAAAAGAAACAGAAAAACGCAATCAACGCACCATAAAGGATCATATACAGCGGCTGTCCATGCTGAAGATATTGCGCCAAATTGGCCGTAAAATCGCCACCTTCTGCGCCAGAAAAACCAACAAGAGTGAGTGGCAACAACAGTAAAGACGATGCAAAAATCGGCGGAATAACACCTGATGTATTGAGCTTAAGGGGTATGTGGTTCTGCTCCCCGCCCATCATCTTGTTGCCCACTTGTCTCTTCGGGTATTGCACAACCACGCGCCTGTGCGCACGCTCCATGAATACAATAAAGCCAATAACCGCAACCACCATACCAAATAAGAAAAGCAGCTGCATAAAATTAAACTGTCCCTGACGGCTTAGCTCTAATGTGCTCCCGATCGCGCCCGGCAGTTCAGCAACAATACCGGCGTAGATAATCAACGAAATACCATTCCCAATCCCACGGCTGGTGATCTGCTCACCAAGCCACATCAGGAACACTGTACCGCCAACAATTGTAATGATTGTTGAAATACGGAAGAACCAGCCCGGATCAATCACAGCCGATCCGCCGGAACTTTGCATACTTTCCAACCCAACAGCCAAACCATAGGCTTGAACTGTGGCCAATAAAACCGTCAAATAGCGCGTATATTGATTAATTTTTTGACGGCCATGCTCACCATCTTTTTTCAGCTCTTCCAACTTCGGGGACATTGATGTCGCCAGCTGCATGATAATAGAGGCCGAAATATAAGGCATAATATTCAGCGCAAAAATACTCATGCGCGATAAGGCACCGCCGGAAAACAGATTGAACATATCCAAAATGCCACCGCTTTTCTGGTTGAAAATCTCATCCCAAACCGTCGGGTCAATGCCCGGCACGGGAATATATGTTCCCAAACGATAGACAATCAAAGCCCCCATCACCAAGAGAAGACGAGCCTTGA
>CAYGQP010000005.1:0-16620 GCA_964352115.1 uncultured Micavibrio sp.
TAAGGAAATAGCTCTTAATATTTCGATACAGGACCAAAACAATGCCGTGCGCTTAAAATACGCTGGTGTTTTAGGCTTTTTGGCCGGCATTGATGTGCAGGGGGAGCTTGATGCTAATATTGATTTAAAGGCCCCCGTAGTTTCTCAATTTCTGCCTAAAACACTTCCAGCAGAGATACAGGCAGCATCAATAAAAGGCTTGATAACGGGGTCGCAGGATAAGGTGGCCATCACAAATGCTGAGGTGGTTCTGGGAGATTTCACCTTTAAGGGGAATGCTTCATCGACACTGAATCCAATGGAGATCAAAGCAGATCTGAAGGCAAATAACGCACTTGATCTCAGCAGTTTTGTTCAAAAAACAAACAACAATAAGCCGTCTGGCACGCAAGTTGCGTTCGATGGGCTCGTGCCCCAAACATTGAACCTTCCGGCCAATCTACGTGTTGATATAAATATAGCCGCGCCTCAGATTGTGCTGAAACAACAAAGCTTAGAAAATGTAACGCTTACAGTTGGAAAAACAGAAAAGTCGATGTCTCTAGGCGTTTCTGCAGAGCAGATTCCCGGCAAAGGCCAGTTCAATCTGCAATCAAGCTTGGATTACGCTGAGCGGTCAATTTCGCAGAGTAATGGTTCTGAAATTTTATCAGACCCCATTTTGAAAATCGATGGCCAGGTGAAAAGCCAAAACCTGAAACAAATGATGAATGCTTTCGGGGTAAATCTTCCCGAAACTTTGCCTGATAGCTACCTAAAAGCAGCGAACATCTCTGTTGCAGCGGAGCTTGATGGCGACCGGCTGCGTCTGGTAAACGGTGATGTTACGCTAGGGGATGAGCGTTTCCGGGTCTCTGGTTCTGTCGTTTCTCCTAAATTAGGAAAGCGCGGGCAAATAACATTGGATGTAGCGGCCAACAATTTTGATGCATCCGGATTTACACAGACATCGTCATCAGAAAAGCCATTTGACGTTGAATCAGCGGTAAAATCTTTGAAACTTCCTTATAACGTAAATTTCGATTTTGGCATTCAGTCATTGAAGGCTTTTGACCGGGAAATCAAAGGTGTGCGTATGCAAGGCGCTATTGATGATCGCGCGGTAACGCTGACAAACATCTCGGCGCAAAATCTCGCCGGAACAAGTGTAAAGCTATCGGGAGGGATAAAAAACTATCCGGCGCTGAAGGATGTGACATTAAACATTGAGGCGCAAACTGAGGATATAAAAGCGTTTTCAGAGGCTTTTAGTATCGATACAAGTCAAATCCCACCTAACGTTAAGTCCCTGAAAGCAACCGTGAGTGTAAGCGGTGAAACGCTTGCAAACTTAACCACGCAAGCAGATTTAAGAGCCATTGGTGGCCATATGACAGTGAAGGGCAGTTTGCTGACTCCTCTTACTGATCTTCGGTATAAAGACATGCGCGTACAGCTTTCACATGAGAATATGAATCAGCTCATTCGTGTCTTTAACCCCGGTTTTGAGGGGTTTTCAACATGGTCTAAGCCCATGGAACTCAAGACTTCAGTTCAATATGAGGGTCAAAAGTTAAGCTTGCCCGATTTGAAGGGGAATATAGCTGGCACAGACGTTTCAGGCGTTTTATCGATTGATCAGACACAATCAAAACCAAATATTCAAGGCCAATTCACACTGGGCGACCTTGTTCTAAAAAAATCACTAAATCCTCCAAGTGTTCGAAGCGTTCGGCCTGAACGTTCAATGGCACCTCCACCTAAGGCCAGCCAGTGGTCAAAACAACAAATTGATATGTCCGGATTAAAAGCGTTTTCAGGAAAACTGGAATTGAAGGCGAAGAGTATCGTTTATGATGCATGGGAAGGTCGCGACATCGATGTGACCCTCTCTCTGGTCTCTGATGTTCTTAAGATCGAAGCGTTTCGTAGCCGTATATTTGGGGGCGACGTATCTATTGATGGAGTTGTATCTTCGCCATCACCTTCATCCCTTAAAACAGACATTAATCTTAAAATAACACAGGTGTCCCTTGAACCTATTGTGAATGCATTCGTGGGAAGCAGTTTGGTGTCAGGGCGTGGAATGCTTGATCTGACCACGAGCATTTCAACCGCTGGTGGATCACAGCATGATCTTATTACAAATCTGTCTGGTACAGGTGAAGCCAATGGGAAAGATATTGTCCTTGAGGGTTTTGATCTCTCTGAATTCGCGAAATCTCTATCGTCTGAAACTAAACCCGGAGATACGCTTCAAGGTTTATGGAGAGGCTCCACATCAGGGGGCAGCACGAGCTTTGATGCGCTTGATGGAGCGTACGATATACGTCAAGGGCTAGTGAATATATCAAAGCTTGACCTGATCGGGCCAAAAGCCGATATCGCTACAAAGGGGCGCGTTGATTTACCACGATGGTATATTGATACGGTGCATACAGTTAGCCTTAAAGAGGGCGAGAAGGACATCCCGAGCTTTGATATCAAGCTTTCAGGCCCCTTGGATAACCCGGCGCAAACCTTTGGCCAGGGTGTGTTGGAAGATTATTTTAAGCGTAAAATAAATCGTAAGCTCCAAAAGCTTATTCAAGACAAGCTCAATATCCCGGGTTTAACTCCACCAGCAGATGCGGCTGATGGAAATGTGCCCCAAGATGGAGGAACGCCTCGAGAAATTAAACCCGAAGAAGCTTTCCGAGGTCTGCTCGAAGGTCTTATCCAGTAAGGCTTTGTCTGTTTTGAGTATATTCAAGGACATAGACACGAATAGCGCTTGATAAATTCGCGCGGGTTTTTTGCGTATCGATATCAGACACCAATTGATTAAGGGAAAGGCACTGTTCTTGCGCGATATCCTTTAAGGCCGCCCAAAACTCAGGCTCCATGCTGATGCTGGTCGCATGTCCCGAAACCTGAATAGAGCGTTTTTTCATGAGAATTTAGTCTGCGTCCGCAGGCTGTATCATTGTCAGGGGATCAATCCACTCATCGAACTGCTCTGCCGTTAATAATTCCAGCTCTATAGCTGCGGCTTTGAGCGTAGTACCATCATTGTAAGCCTTTTTGGCGATTTTTGCGGCATTATCATACCCAATATGCGGGTTCAATGCCGTAACAAGCATCAAAGAATTCTCCATTAAGTCCTTGATACGCGCTTCATTCGCTTCAATGCCGTTTACACAGTTCTTTGTAAAGCTAACACAGCTGTCAGCCAGAAGGCGGACCGACTGAAGAACGTTATAAATCATCACGGGCTTAAACACGTTCAGCTCGAAATGTCCTTGAGATCCTGCAATCGTCACAGCCATATGATTGCCCATAACCTGCGCGCAAACCATGGTCAAAGCCTCACATTGCGTGGGGTTCACCTTGCCTGGCATAATGGAAGAGCCGGGCTCATTTGCGGGAAGGATAATCTCCCCAATGCCCGAGCGCGGGCCCGATCCAAGCAAGCGAATGTCATTGGCAATTTTCATTAAACTACCGGCTAGGACATTCAATGCACCAGACGCCTCTACAAGTGCGTCATGCGCGGCCAGAGCCTCGAATTTATTTTCGGCTGTAATAAACGGTAAACCCGTTAATTCCGCGACATTATGCGCAAAAGATTCGGCAAAGCCCTTGACCGAATTTATGCCAGTCCCTACGGCCGTTCCACCTTGCGCAAGCTGGTATAGGCGGGGTAGAGAGCTTTTTATACGCTCAATCCCGTATTTAATCTGTGTTGCATAGCCAGAAAATTCCTGACCTAACGTTAAGGGTGTAGCATCCTGTAGGTGCGTGCGTCCATTCTTCACAAGCCCAGAAAATGCGAAAACCTTGATCTCTAGGGCTTTGTGAAGCATTTCAAGCGCAGGGATCAGCTCATGATGAATTTCCTGCACCGCTGCGATATACATGGCCGTAGGAAAGGTGTCATTTGAGCTTTGGCCCATATTAACGTGATCGTTCGGGTGAACGGGATCTTTGGAGCCTCTCTCGCCGCCCAGGATCTCGATCGCCCGGTTTGAAATCACTTCATTCGCATTCATATTCGTCTGTGTTCCAGATCCAGTCTGCCAAACAGCAAGCGGAAACTGATCAGCAAGTGTGCCGTCAATCACCTCATCGGCCGCTTGCAAAATCGCATTGCCGAGCGTCTTGTCCATTTTTCCCATCGCCATATTGGTGATGGCTGCAGCCTTCTTTTGAAGCCCTAGTGCTTTTACAAGAGCTGAGGGCATCTTTTCTTCGCCAATGTCGAAATTTTGAAGCGATCTTTGCGTTTGCGCGCCCCAATAAACGTTAGCAGGCACCTCAATCGGGCCAATGGAATCTGTTTCTGTGCGTGTGTTTGTCATATCTATCCTTTGATCTGCAGCCATTTTCATCCTCAATTTTTAAATTTTTTAAGCGCGAACTTCTCGTAACATTAATATGTTTTGCCTTATTTTAAAATCGTTACATGCCCCATTTTACGGCCGGGCTGAACATCGCTCTTGCCGTAATCGTGAATACAAGTCTTTGCCTGTTTTGCATAGCGTTCGATATCATATATATCCTCGCCTATTAAATTGATCATCTCTGCGTCGCTATGTCGACCAGGATCAAGCACAGGAAAACCACATACGGCGCGTACATGATTCTCAAATTGCGAGTGAACGCATCCATCAATGCTCCAATGTCCTGAATTGTGAGTCCGAGGGGCAATTTCATTGGCAAGAAGGCGTCCATCGTTTGTAACAAAAAGTTCTAACGTTAAAACGCCAATTAAATCTAGCTCGTCCGCAAGCGTCTTTGTCCACAGGATGGCCTGCTCATTTAAGTCATTTTCAGGGCAGGGGACCGTAGTTTTGTGCAAAATGTGGTGTTTGTGTTCGTTCAGCATTGGTCCGTTAGTCACTGTTTTTCCATCTATATCTCGGGCTACAATTACGGTTTTATCATAGGCGAAGTCAACAATGCTCTCCGCGATGAGTTCCTGGCCGTTAAAACGGGCTATC
This sequence comes from uncultured Micavibrio sp., assembly GCA_964352115.1. Lineage (GTDB taxonomy): Bacteria > Pseudomonadota > Alphaproteobacteria > Micavibrionales > Micavibrionaceae > CAYGQP01. Next base: position 4,962 of record CAYGQP010000005.1, read on the forward strand.
GTATCAGAAAGGTTGTCACCACCAGACAAGCGTTTCTGTCCCTTGCCGTCATATCCAAATCGGTTCGTTTTCAATATAAGATCAGGCGTGCCCCAGTCATCCACCGTTTTTTCCACATCAGCCAATGTATTGATGGGCATCCACTTTGCGGTTTCAATACCAATTTTATTCAAAAAAGATTTCTCTGAAATACGATCCTGAGAGACCTCTAATAGTTTTTCATCGGGAAATACGGGCTTTAAGGTCTTAAGATAAGATACTGTTTCTAGTGGGATATTCTCAAATTCATAAGAGATAACATCAACCATGGTTGCAAATTTTGCGAGAGACTCTTGATCCTCATAGGGCGCAACGATGGTTTGCGCACTAACCTGACTGGCGGGTGAATCACGCTCCGGCGTAAAAATAATGACCTTAATGCCCATCTGAGCAGCGGCAAGCGCACTCATACGCCCGAGCTGTCCTCCGCCTACGATGCCTAATGTTCTATAAGGGGGTTTGACAGGTTTTTTTTGAGTCATGAAACCAATACGCTAGGTTTTAGGAGTTTCGGCAACAGCGTTTGTCTGGTTTTCGCGAAAATCATCCAGACGGGCTGCAAGATCATCATCATAGCCCGCGAGAATAGCCGCAGCCAGTAATCCAGCGTTCTTCGCGCCGGCAGAGCCAATCGCCAATGTTCCAACGGGAATACCTCCGGGCATTTGCGCAATCGAAAGCAGGCTATCCATACCTTTAAGTGCTTTACTCTCTACCGGAACGCCTAAAACAGGAAGCGGCGTAAGGCTTGCAGCCATACCGGGAAGGTGCGCCGCGCCACCTGCACCAGCAATCACAACTTTCAGGCCTCTATCCTTGGCGGTTTTGGCATAGTCATAGAGGCGGTCAGGCGTGCGATGGGCGGAAACGATCTTTACTTCGTGAGGAATGCCAAGATCATGGAGGGCTTCGTGAGCGTGTTTCATGGTGTCCCAGTCAGACTGGGAGCCCATAATAATGCCAACGAGAGGATTTTTATCAGCGTGGGTCATGCCCACTTATATAATCAAAAAGAACGGGTTAGGCAATGATATCGTCGATTAAATCGCTTTCGATTTTTTGAATCATGTCCTTGAACCACAATTTACGCTTTTTGAGCTGTTGAATCTGAAGCAAATTTATAGGTTGATCCGTGTTCAGCATACGCTCAAGCATATCGTCCAGCGCCTTGTGCTCGCTGCGATATTCCGCAAGTTTTAACTGGAGTTCTTCTTGGTCCTGCATAAGAGAAAAGTCGTACAAATCAATTTACCTTGAAATTAAATGTTAACACATAACGATTTGTTTGATAATAGATAATTGTACATCATTTCGATAAAAAATACAATCAAGCCGATAACCCCTCATAAAACAATCCCCAGAAAGAATTTTACCATGACAAAACGTATCGCAATTTTAACCAGTGGAGGTGACTGTGCCGGCCTAAATGCTGTCATGAGGTCTGTGGTTTTTCGCGCTGATTTTCTGGGTTGGGACGTCATCGGAATCGAGAACGGAACCGCTGGACTGCTTGAAGATCCGTATCGTATTAGAACGCTAAAGCCAAAGGATTTTGACGGATTCGTGATGCGTTTGGGAGGCACAATTTTGGGAACAACGAACAGCCGCAATCCGTTCGAGTATGAAATGGATGATGGATCTGTTATGGACCGCACAGATGAAATTATTGCAGCCCTAAAAGATCTGAAAATTGAGGCTGTTATTGGGATTGGAGGCGATGGAAGCTTTGATATTCTGAGCCGCCTTGCAAAGAAGGGTGGTTTGAATTTTGTCGGCATTCCCAAAACAATTGATAACGATTTGGCTATGACAGACGTGTCAGTTGGGTTCGATACTGCCGTTTCAGTCGCAACCGAGGCGCTTGACCGTCTTCAGCCCACGGCGGCCAGTCATGACCGTGTCATGATCTTGGAGGTAATGGGTCGTGATGCAGGTCATATTGCGCTCACCGCAGGAATTGCAGGCGGCGCCGATGTGATCCTGATCCCGGAAATTCCCTACACGATTGAGGGCATTGCAAAAAAAATTGCAAACGTTAAGCAGACTGGACGTAACTTCGCCCTTATGATCGTATCTGAGGCTGTAAAATCACCGGGCGGCGAAAAGCGTCAGGTTGTTTATCATGGCGGTGAAACGCGCTATGGCGGTATTGGGGAGTTTCTCTGCCCTAAAATCGCCGATGCAACCGGATTTGAAACGCGCGTGACCGTTCTGGGCCATGTGCAGCGCGGATGCAGCCCAACATATAATGATCGTCTTCTGGCACAAGCTCTGGGCGTAAAGGCTGTAGATCTTGTGAATGAAAATAAATTTGGGCGTATGGTCGCCTGGCAGAACATGCACGCGGTTGATGTCCCGATTAAGGACGCCATTAAAACCTGCCGCACAGTTGACCCTAAGGGCACAATGGTTCACACGGCACGAGCGCTTGGCATATCTTTCGGGGATGACGCCTAATATCCTTGATAAGCCTATTGCCCTAGCGAACTTGGCTGCGTAATCTAAGGGCGTAACCTTTGCAGGACATCACATGTTATACATTCAACAATCTTTGGGCCCTAACGAGCAGCTTATCCATATCGGTAAGTTTCACTGGATGTATACTTTACAAGCCTTTGCAGCAATCCTCTGGGGGATGTTGTTGAGTGTAGCCATTTTGGCGGGGTCTGTTATTGCGTATGTTAAAATGGGATATTTCCCGCAAAACGTGAATATCGTAGACGCCGTGCCCCACCTCCACTCAGGCATAAGAATTGTCGCGTTTTTTGCTTTTATTTTGGGGGTTTGGACCTTTGCCAACATGATGATAGTAAAGGCGACAACTGAAATCGCCGTGACCAACAATCGTTTGGTTTACAAAAGAGGCCTTGTGGCTCGCCATGTCGGTGAAGTCAGCATTAACCGCATTGAAGGCGTGAATGTCCTACAATCCATATTGGGCCGCATTTTTGATTATGGCAGGCTCGCCATCCGCGGAACAGGGGTTGGCGAAATTGTCCTTCCCCCTATTGATAATCCTATTTTATTTCGTCGAGCCATCGAGAAAGCGAGATCTTCATGAGCGCAAAAGCAAAACCTAAAAATCAATCTCCAACCCGAAATAAACCTCGTAAAGACAGCAAGCTCAGGCAGTTGCTAGAGGAGCGCCTGGTCAAGGGTGAAAAGATCATTGCAAGGGCCCATATTAGCTCTGGCATATACTGGAAGGCCGCCGCTGTGTTCACTCTGGCTTTGGTGTTTTCCTTATTTATTGTGTTTGAGCTTGGGGTTATTCTTGCTGTTTTTGGGTTCCTCATGGTCATCCATGCTGTTTTGCTTAAGGATATTCTTTTTCTCGTTGTTACAAATAAACGCATTCTGGCGAGATATGGCATTCTTCAGGTTGATGTCGTTGATATTCATTTTGATAAAACAGAAAGCATAGAACTAGAGCGCATGTTGCCCGGCTATGTTCTTGGGTATGCCAATGTCATTATTCTGGGCACAGGAAACCGCGCGATTGTCATTCCTTATGTTGAAAATGCCGTCCAAATACGCAAGGCGTATAATGAGCAAACGCTCGTGAGTGAAGAAGACCGCGAACCCCAAAAAGAGGCATAATCCCAAATGTATAACAAAGACCGTGCCCATCCGAATGGCTGGGATAAAAATAAACTTGTTTCACGTTATGTCACAGAGGGCCCGGAAAGTGCGCCTCACCGCGCCTATTACTATGCGATGGGCATGACGGAGGAGGAGATTCATCAACCGCTGATCGGCGTTGCTACATGTTGGAACGAGGCAGCACCTTGTAATATTGCCCTGTCAAGGCAAGCGCAAGCGGTGAAAAAGGGTGTGTACGCCAGCAAGGGAACTCCTAGAGAGTTCACAACCATCACCGTCACGGACGGCATTGCCATGGGTCATGAAGGGATGCGATCCTCGCTCGTATCGCGTGAAGTCATTGCGGATTCGGTTGAGCTGACGATGCGCGGGCATTGCTATGACGCATTAGTGGGGCTTGCAGGGTGCGATAAATCCCTGCCGGGTATGATGATGGTCATGGCGCGCCTCAATGTACCCTCAGTCTTTATGTATGGTGGCACGATCCTTCCCGGCAAGTTTCGCGGCGATGATGTTGATATTGTAAATGTTTTTGAAGCGGTTGGTAAACATTCGACTGGTGAATTTTCTGATGAGGACCTCAAGGAGCTTGAATGCGTCGCCTGCCCAAGTGCCGGAGCATGCGGAGGTCAATTCACGGCCAATACTATGGCCTGCGTCTCTGAGGCCATGGGGCTGGCGCTTCCTAATTCTGCAGGTGCGCCTGCGCCTTACGAAACGCGTGATGAATATGCTGAGTTTTCTGGTCAGGCTGTCATGGCATTGATCAAAAATGGTGGACCTTATCCACGCGACATTGTGACCCGAAAAAGCCTCGAAAATGCGTCTGCGGTTGTGGCGGCAACTGGCGGCTCCACCAACGCAGCCTTGCATCTTCCTGCGATCGCACATGAGGCCGGTATAGAGTTCAATCTATTTGATGTGGCTGAGGTCTTTAAGCGCACCCCATACATTGCAAACTTAAGGCCGGGCGGAAAATACGTGGCAAAGGATTTGTTTGATGTTGGCGGGGTGGGTATTGTTTTAAAAGAGCTTTTGGACGGCGGATATCTCCATGGAGAGTGTATCACCGTGACGGGCAAAACCCTGGCTGAAAACCTAGAGGGTGTTAAGCGCCCTGAAGATCAGGATGTTGTGTTCTCTATTAAAAAGCCAATTTACCCTACGGGAGGCGTTGTCGGCCTGAAGGGGAATTTGGCTCCTGAGGGCGCTATTGTAAAAATCGCCGGGATGGAAGAGCTTGTATTTGAAGGGCCGGCTCGTATTTTTGACGGCGAGGAGGCGTGTTTTAAAGCGGTTCAAAGCCGTGAATATAAAGACGGTGATGTGCTTGTTATTCGCTATGAAGGCCCAAGGGGCGGTCCAGGTATGCGTGAAATGCTCTCCACCACGGCGGCGCTTTATGGCCAGGGTGCCGGCGGAAAGGTTGCCCTGATCACCGATGGTCGTTTCTCTGGGGGAACACGAGGCTTTTGTATTGGGCATGTATCGCCTGAGGCTGGTGTTGGCGGGCCAATCGGCTTGTTGAAGGACGGGGATATTATCCGCATAGATGCGCAGAGCGGTTCACTCAGCGTTGATTTATCGGATGAGGAGCTCGAAAAACGCCGAAAATCCTGGAAACCACGTCTGACGAATTACAGATCTGGCGCATTGGAAAAATATGCAAAACTCGTTGGTTCGGCACGGGACGGCGCAGTAACCCATGGCGGAGCAAAAGAGGAATCGCATGTTTTCGTTGATCTCTAATGCCTAAATACCGGCTGGACCGGGGCCCCTAAGTTGTTGATGAGTATATGGCAAGATATTGACGTGTTTGTGCGTTCGCGGCATACTGTAATATGTAGGTCGTCTGATCTGCGCTCTGTTTTAATCTGTTCTCCTGGGTAAATTTACCCTGTCTATTGAAAAATGAAGCAAAATGCGCATAATGCAGTCGTTAACCGTTTCTATATCTGAAAAAATGGTAAGAATATGATTGAAGAATTAGAAAATGTAAAAACACATACCGATCTCCTCGGTGAGGAAACGCCGAAGCTTGATCGCCGCGATATCCTTAAATATGGCCTTGTCGGTCTATTGGGCTCTGTGCTTCCTATTTTGCCGTCCCGTAATGCTTATGCTCTATCAAATAATGCATCATGGCGAATCGGTTTCCGTCATGCCCATACGGGGGAGAGCTTTTCGGGCGTCTACCGTGTTGGCGATAAATATCTTCCTGAGGCATTCGAGCGCATGAATTATGTTATGCGTGATTTCCGTACAGGCGAAGTCTTCCCGATGGATCCGCGCGTGATTGATATTGTTAGTCTCGTTCAGGCCAAGCTTGATCACGATCACTCTTTTGAAATTCTTTCTGGCTACAGAAGCCCGAAAACCAATGCCATGCTTCGTGGACGAACTGAGGGCGTAGCGCGCAACTCATTCCACATGTACGGGCAGGCTATGGATATTCGCATGCCAGGATATAAAACAAGAGCGCTGCACAAGGTTGCTCTTAAGCTTCACGCTGGGGGCGTTGGCTATTACCCCAAAAGCAATTTTATTCACGTCGATACTGGAAAAGTCCGCAGCTGGTAGGTATAAGCATACCATTCTGTTTTGAATTGGAAGGTATGTTTCTGTGATTCTCTTGGCTTTAGGCTCGAATTTGCCCTCAAAATTTGGTGATTCTAAGTGTACGATCATGAAGGCCTGTGAGGTCTTAACTGATCGTGGGCTTGTGATTGACCGCCTTTCTCATTTATATCGCACCGCACCTGTTCCTGTTTCTGATCAACCGTGGTTTGTGAATGCGGTGGCATCAATTAAAACGAAAATAGACCCATATGCGGTCCTGCGTGTCCTGCAGGATGTAGAGGCTGAGTTTGGCCTAAAGCCATTGGAAAGAAATGGCGCGCGCACTCTTGATCTTGATCTTTTGTCGTATCAAAGGCGGGTCATTAGTGATGCATATTTGGACCTTCCTCACGCGCGAATGTCTGAGCGGGCTTTTGTGCTATACCCACTGATTGATATTGCGCCGGATTGGGTGCATCCGCTCACGAAAAAAACAACGCGACAGATGTTCGAAGAGCTTCCTGCTGGACAGGAGATCTCGCGTTTCAAATCAGAAGCAGCTTAGGGTGTCAGCTATAAGCCAAAATCCATTCAAAAATGGTCCTTTTATCATGGGGGTCGTCAATGTGACGCCGGACAGTTTTTCTGACGGAGGCAAGTTTTTAGATACGAATCACGCTACTGAGCATGCGCAGCGCTTAATCGATGAGGGGGCTGATATCTTAGATATTGGTGGTGAATCATCAAGACCTGGGGCAAGCCCTGTCTCTGTTCAGGAGGAAATGGATCGTGTGCTACCCGTCATTGAAAAAATGAAGGGCAAGGTGCGATGGATATCAATTGATAGTCGAAATGCGGCAACGATGCGGGCCGCGATTCATACTGGGGCAAATATAGTCAATGATATTAGTGGTTTATCACACGATCCTGAGTCTATATATCTGATTGCTCAAAATAAGGTTCACGTTTTTTTGATGCATATGCAGGGTGATCCGCAAACCATGCAGAAAAATCCACAGTATAACAATGTGGTAAACGATGTTTTTGAGTCACTTAAAGCCAAAATTGAGCTCTGTAGGACGCACCGTATCGATCCTGGAATGATTGTTGCTGATCCGGGTATCGGGTTCGGGAAAACACTAGAGCATAATCTTCTACTACTCAGAAATATAAAGAAATTTCATGCTTTGAATGTGCCAATTTTGCTCGGAACCTCTCGAAAGAGCTTCATTGGTCATGTTTCGGAAAATGAAGCTGCGGATGATCGTTTGGGTGGCTCAATTTCTTCCGCCCTATGGGGATTATCGCAAAACGTGCAAATTTTTCGTGTTCATGATGTAAAGGAAACGCGGCAAGCGTTTAAAATCTATGAAGCCATTTCCTCAGCAGGGTGAAAAGAATCCGACAACACAGTATGAATCTCCTGACCAGAAGGCTCTGAAGCCCGATGAGCATAGGCCGTCCATGGAAAGGGTGAGGAATTAGCAGGGCTGAATTCATGTAAATCACAATTGCGAACCCCCCAGATATCAAGGCCATATAGCTTCGCAAAGCCGCGGAAAACGCCCCCATGGCAAACGATTAACGCTGTACCATCATGACCAAGAGCGCGCATTTTGGCGCGGTGTATGCGCTCAAAAAACGCCTCAAACGTCTCTCCATTGGGTGGGTTTGTCCAGGAATCAAGGATAGGGCGGCAATCATCATAGGAAACGCCCTCCCAGTCGCCGGCATGCAGCTCGGCATAGTCCGGGTCTTCAATCATTGGGACATTAAGCGATGTATTAATGATTGTGGCCGTATCTCTTGCGCGGGATAACTGGCTATGCACGATAACGGACGGCTTTTGTTCTAATTTTTCAAGAACTTGTCGAGCCTCATGTGCCTGCTCAATACCAAGTTCAGTCAGCGGAGAATCATCGCTTCCTGCCATAATCTGAGCCTTGTTCGCTTCGGTCTGGCCATGACGGATCATGTAAAATCTTTTTGCAGGAAGAATCATAGGACCACAAAGCTCTCGTTCATACCTTTTAATATAGAGACGATGCTCTGTGCTGCCAAGACCGAGCTTTTAGGATTTTTCGGATCGGGTAGGTTTTCAACCCGGGCTTGAATATGCGAATAATCGCTTTTCACGTCGATCTCGTGCGTATTACCCCGCGCATTAGGGTCGGCAACGATCTCAACGCGTGTTTTTTCTGGCCCAATTCCGGCAAAACTCAATGTCGCCGCTACATTTACGTTAGCAGGGAAGTTTTTTGAGGCCTCGATTGCATTGCCCTCAAACAGGACTTGAGGGGCATTTATCGCGTCCAGATCAATTTTGTTGTTTACAACAAACGGCGCGCCAGAAAATCCTGCCGGTTTCTTTGTTGTCTTGATTTTTGCTGATGTGATCCCCAAAAGCTTCAACGCCTTGACCCCATCTAATCCAACAAGTGCACCACTTGGCATGATAATGCGGCTGTCACTGCGATGATGATGCTCCAGTAGTTCTGGAAACATAAGCAAGGCGGAGGCGCTAATAATGATCAAATCCTTACCATGATCCATGACGATCTTTGCCAGATTAAAAACCTGATCAGGTGGTAAACATTCAATGATTAAATCACAGTTTTTCGCCAGCTCATCAAAAGATAAATTCGGAATAGCCTCAAACTTTTCTGGGACTTCAAGTTCAGATACGGCATGAAGTTCTATACCGTTTATCCCCGAAAGCACCGCATCCGCCACGGCGCTTCCGATGGCGCCTAATCCGGCAATTCCGATTTTCGTGCTCATGCGGCCAGCTCCTGTAGTTGTTTATACGTCCCATCAACGATATCAATTTCACCGCGCTCCAGCGATGCCTTAAGAGCCGCCTTTGAGCGTTGCCCGGGCAATGTAATCTCTGTCTCTCCCGGTCTGAGCGGAGAATCGCAAAGCTTGTGTAAGGCGCTCGTGATTTCTCCATAAAACCCCTCGGGTGCAATCTGTTTGGGGTCAATGACAATGATATATAGGCCATCTTGCGCATAAAGCTCGTCTTTAATGGCTTTGCCGCCAATAAGAGGTCCAGCCAGAAGCTCGATCATCAGACCCAATCCAAAACCTTTATGGCCAGCTAGAGGCAGAATGGCGCCGTCGTATATGCGTTCCGGGTCAGTCGCATTGTTGCCGTCCTGATCAATAATCAAACCATCAGGCACGGGTTTACCCTGATCCTTCAGCACCATCGTCTTGCCATATGCAATCGCTGAGGTCGCCATATCCAAAATCAAGTCGTCCCCATTCTCGCCCGGAATGCCCGCACCAAACGGATTTGTGCCAATCATGCGTTTTTTTCCACCAGGCGGTGCAACCAGAGCCACCGAATTTGTCCCCATCATTGCAATAAGACCTTGCGCAGTGATGCGCCGCAAATAATAAGCCATCGTACCTGAATTGCTGATGAAATTATGGATTCCAATAAGGGCCAGCCCGCAGTCTTGACCACGTTCAATTGCTTTTTGAACGGCGTGATATCCTGCCACAACACCGATTTGCCCCTGAGCGTCCATGGTCATCATTGATCCCGTGTCCTTTTCAATAAGGGGATCGCTTGTGGAAAGGCCATATTTCTTGATCATTTTCGCCGCTTCAATAACGCGCACAAGCCCATGGGAGCGCTTACCGGAGAGTTCATTTTCAAGATAATGATCAACACAAATCTGTACATCAACCTCGCGCATGCCTGTTTTGCGAAGGGCATCTTCACAGAGTGTGCGCAGGTTTTTGATATCAATGAAGGGCATATTCTGGCTTTATCCAAATAACTAATGCATTCTAATTGACATGGAACGCTTTGAAGATCAAGGAATTGTCTTATCTGTTCGCCCACATGGGGAGAACGGGGGGATCGTGTCTTTGTTGACAGAGAACCATGGTCGCCATGCAGGCTATGTGCGCGGCGTCAGTTCATCAAAAATGCGCGGTACGCTTGAGGCCGGCAATACCGTTGACGTACAATGGAATGCTAGAGTATCAGATAATTTAGGGTCATATGCACTTGAGCTGCGTCACAATCCGACCTCGTCATTCCTACAAGATGCCCTTCGGCTGGGGGCCTTACAAGCAGCGTGCGCTTTGTGTGATGAAGCTCTTCCGGAACGCGAAGGACATGCCGGGCTGTATTACGGCCTGAAAGCGATGTTTGATGCTCTTGAAAGTGAAATATGGGCAGAAACCTATGTAATGTGGGAACTTGCATTTCTACGTGAGCTAGGGTTTTCGCTTGAGCTTACCAAATGTGCAGGGGGAGGGGATGCTCAGGATTTGACCTATGTCTCCCCTAAAACAGGACGCGCTGTGAGTAAGCAAGAGGGTGCACCCTATAAGGACAAGCTCTTGAAAATGCCTGAATTTTTAAAACCCAATGGCCAAAGCGCCCACGGTGAAATGGATGTATTTACAGGCCTGAATCTAACCGGCTATTTTCTTGAGCATTGGGTTTTTGCACATCATACACGCGGTGTCCCACAGCCACGCTTGCGTTTTGCATCCAGATTTGCCAAAACATTAGAGCATTCAACCGTCAAAGAAGAATCAGAAGAAGATATATATGTCGCAAGATAACGTCGTAGAAGAGCAAATTATTGACCAGCCGTTTCGGGAGATCCTCGCGGATAAATATCTGTCCTATGCGTTATCGACGATCATGAGCCGTTCATTGCCTGATGTGCGTGACGGGCTGAAACCTGTGCATCGCCGTTTGATGTATGCCATGTATCAGCTAAAGCTCAACCCCAATCAGCAGCCCAAAAAATCGGCGCGCGTGGTTGGTGATGTGATTGGTAAATACCACCCACACGGTGATACAGCTGTCTATGATGCAATGGTGAGATTGGCGCAGGACTTTGCACAACGATATCCGCTGGTCGACGGGCAGGGGAACTTTGGGAACATTGACGGTGATAATGCCGCTGCTATGCGTTACACAGAAGCCCGCCTGACCGATGTTGCGCTTCTGCTTCTGGATGGTATCGAGGAAAATGCCGTTGATTTCCGCCCAACTTACGATGGCTCGGAAAGCGAGCCTGTTGTTCTGCCGGGGGGCTTTCCAAATTTATTAGCCAATGGCACCAGTGGCATCGCCGTAGGGATGGCAACCAATATCCCGCCGCATAATGTCTTTGAACTCTGTGAGGCCATGGAATTAATGCTCGAAGACAAGGCCGTTGAGGTTTCTGAACTTGTGAAGGTCATAAAGGGCCCTGATTTTCCAACTGGCGGAACACTTGTTGAAGATGCAAAGGACGTCGTCAGTGCCTACGAAACCGGAAAAGGTTCGTTCCGGGTGCGGGCGAAGTGGGAAAAAGAAGATCTCAAACAAGGTCTCTATCAGATCGTTGTCACAGAAATTCCGTATCAGGTTCAAAAATCGAAGCTGATCGAGAAAATGGCAGATCTCATAAATGCCAAAAAGCTACCTATGCTTGAC
>CAYGQP010000006.1:0-16587 GCA_964352115.1 uncultured Micavibrio sp.
CGTAGAAATGTTTGTTGGTGTGGGCGCCAGCCGAGTCCGCGATATGTTCGAACAGGGCAAGAAGAACGCTCCGTGCATCATATTTATTGATGAGATTGATGCTGTTGGCCGTCACAGAGGTGCAGGGCTCGGCGGTGGGAATGATGAGCGTGAACAGACACTTAACCAGCTTCTTGTTGAAATGGATGGCTTTGAATCAAATGAAGGTGTCATTATTCTTGCGGCGACGAACCGGCCAGATGTTCTAGATCCGGCCCTGCTTCGTCCAGGGCGTTTTGACCGGCAAATTGTTGTCCCCTTGCCCGATATCAAGGGGCGAGAAAAGATATTGCAGGTTCACATGAAAAAAGTCCCTCTTGCCAACAATGTCGAACCGGGCATCATTGCGCGGGGGACGCCCGGATTTTCGGGAGCCGACCTTGCAAATCTTGTAAACGAAGCGGCGCTTCAGGCAGCACGGAGGAACAAACGCGTTGTAGGGATGGAGGATTTTGAACAGGCCAAGGATAAGGTTCTTATGGGTTCTGAGCGTAAATCTATGGTGATGAGCGAAGACGAGAAAAAGCTGACGGCTTATCACGAAGCCGGGCACGCCATTGTCGCTTTGCATGAGCCAGCATCTGACCCCATACACAAAGCAACGATCGTTCCTCGTGGGCGTGCATTGGGCGTAGTCATGCGCTTGCCAGAGCGCGATCGTTTGTCCGTATCTATTGAAAAACTGCATGCCGATCTTTCTGTCGCCATGGGCGGCAGAGTCGCTGAAGAGATCATTTTTGGTAAGGATAAAGTTACAACAGGGGCGTCGAGTGACATATCTATGGCCACCGATATGGCGCGGCGTATGGTCACGGAATGGGGCATGAGCGATAAGCTAGGTCCGCTTCGTTATGCCTCTGATCAGGAGGAGGTCTTTCTTGGGCATTCGGTGGCACAGACAAAAAATATGTCTGACGAGACCGCGTCAATTGTAGATTCGGAAATTAGGATTATCGTTGAAAATGCTTATAAAAAGGCGACGGAAATTCTGACGACAAACATTAAGGATCTTCACACATTAGCAAAGGCTCTGCTTGAATATGAAATGCTCTCCGGTGATGAAATCAAGGCCATCCTGAAGGGTGAGCCGGTCATTCGTGATAGTGAGGAAGAGGATCCAAAGGATAAAAAACCGAAATCATCCGTGCCATCGGGTGGGAATCTTGGCGATTCCGGTGAGGTACCGCAGGGCGCTTAACTGCGCCCCGGAAACCGACGTAATTTTACTACTCAGTTGGGTTTTTGTCAGGCTCAGGCGCACATCCACCAAAGCTTTTAGGCTTAAACGCAACAACCGAATTGTTGCTGTGAACTGTTTTACATTGTTCGGTTCCCTCTGATTGTGCATCATCGCCCTTAGCACTTTTATCGGCTCCTGAAGCGGGAGAGCTTTCGGTTGATGAGCCTTTACTTTTATTAGAGCTTCCACCACCACTAAATCTGGGTTTCTTGCGCTCTGGAGGCGGTTCAGGCGTTGAGCTGGGAGTTTGTGGCGTGCTGACGTCGCTATCTACTTCTTGAACGGAATCATTCGTATCAACGGCTTCAGGTTGTTGGATCGGGTTATTACCGCCGCCGTCTACAACGTCATCTACAACGTCATCTTCACCATTCGGTTTACGCGTACCGGCGTTGGCATGCAAATCATAGATCAGGTTTTGAATATTTTCACGAATGGTCTCATTGTCTTTTGGGTCATTGTCGTCATCAAAGACAGCAGAAGTTTCGAAAAACAGGTAGTGACGAACACCTAGCTTTGAAGTGACATCAATAATAGAGCGGTTCATACCCGCAATCATATGTTCATATGGGAACGTTTCTACGTCGTCGGGGGTATAGCCATGTTCACCTGCATATAGAGAAATCCAGGGCACGACAAGATCCGGAGATTTCATAGTATTTACGTTGTCTTCAATCAATCTCAGCTTATCTTCAAGCGCTAGATCAAAATTAATCCCATTTTGAGGGTTTGTTCGGCCATGACGATTCCCGATTGAATAATATAGAACGGGCGAAGCATGTGTCCCCATAAGGCCCAGCGGATCACCATTTTCATCAATATTTGGTCGAATGGGCCAGTTGTTAAAATCGTGGTGGTTTTCACTAACCGCGATATTACCATAGTTCGAAAATGGAATGGACGCATCCTCGCCATAGGCATGTTTCACAGCCTCGCGAATATAATACCCCAAGACCTCGTTTCTTTTGGCGCCCGCAAAGCGGTTCCAGGCAATAACAGCGTTTCGGCCATTCGGGTGTTCGTTTGAATTCCAGTAATCCCCGAAATCGGCCGGTTCGAATTCCAGCAGGTTTTCAGGCAGATCATCACCATATGTATCATAGATAGACGCAAAAAACTCTTCAACCGCCGCGCTGGAATTGCCAAGCTTGGGTCTAATGTGCCAATAGCTGTAGCCCATCTCATAGTCCAAAACGAGAAAATCAGGCTTGATACCATGATCAACGTTTAATGAGCTCAGGAATGTCTTTAGCCATGTCAGGTGGTGAGACTGTAGCTCTGGTGTCTGATCTTTATATGCGTCATTTATGGTGTACCCAATATTTTCGAAAATCTGCTCAGGGACGGAACCCCCAACAGCATCGCAGCCACGATATTCATAGTAATAGCCGGGGCAGGCCTCACCAAAACCTCGCAAAAACAAAAAGCGCGATCCCTCAGGAAGCGCCAATAATTCGTCAGCGACGTTTGCAGCGATAATAACCGGATCGGCTTCCCAAAAATAAGAATACGATCCATTGGGAACATCAGGATAATATATCAATCTATCATGCTGTGCGCGATGAGCGGCAAACGGGAGCTGATATGCGCCGTCCATACCGATTTTATTCCACATAAAAATAACGGCATTGCTATTTTGCATATCGACAGCAGCATGCGCCTTGTTAAAGGCAACCGAAGAGAAGCAAAGTGCAGCGATCGCGAAAGCGGATAAGCCGACTTTTGAAAACATGTTATTGGTCATTTTTGTTGCCTCGATTGTTGTTAAAAGCTTTTTTCTATTGGTTTTGAAGCCCGGTGTGATCTGTGCTTCCTTGTGAATCATTAGCGGCCCTGTCGCGCAAATCTAAAATCAGGTCTTGTAATTTCTGATGGCGGGTGGGGCTTAATGCGTTTGGTTCAAACAAGATGAAGGTTTTCACGCCATTGGAGTGTGCATGGCGAATAATAATCTCGTTCATTTCTGCGATCATGTTACGGTGAGTTCCCGAAACGCCTGTAAGCCCGGCCCACATTGTCACCCAGGGTGCTACTTTGGTTCCGTCGCCATTCATGCCTAGGACATTTGAATCGATAGAATCGAGCATATCTTGGAGTGCGACATCCCATTGAAGCTCACCGTTGATGATTGTACGATTCCCGAAGGTCATGTACAGATCAGGCGAAGCGTGTGACCCGGATCGTGAGCCTTTGTGTGGGTTTATCCTCCACCCGTGCTTGGTGTAATAAGGTGTCCCAGCTTCATGGTCTTTATAATTCGAATAAGGAATGTTTTTCGCCTCAGGCCCGTATGCTGATGTTAGGCTTGAGGTCATTAGGTATCTTAAAGTCTCATTTTTTAGGCGTTTTGCATACTCATTCCAGGCTGTTATCGCTGCGCCACCATTGGGTTGAACATGGCTTCTGAAATCGGTTGGCGTAAATGATGTGACTGTTGAAGGCAGAACGTCATTATTTTGCTCGAAGATCGTCTCAAAGGTGTCTTCCATAGCTTCGCTGATTGTCTGAAAATCGCTCCCAAAGCGGGCCTCAACTGAATTTTTAATGTGCCAGTAATTCACGCCTTGCTCATTTTCCAGGATAATGTAATCAGGCTTAACGTTGAGTCTGGCTAAGGTGCCAAAGAAATCTTCAAGCCATTGCAGATCATATATTTTATTGATTCTGTAACCCTCTGTTGACATCAGTCTGATGGCGGGGAAGATGCTATCAAGTCCAGATATTCCGGCGACAACGCTGCATTTAAAAGCGGGATCTGTGCCAAGGGGGCAAAGTTGTCCGAAGTGTCTCAGGAACAAGAATCTTTGTCCCTCTGGCCTTTCCATTAGCCGAGGCGCGGTCTCTTCTGCCAGCACAACAGGATCAACATAGGCGTTCCACAAATTAGGACCGTTTCCGCTGGCCTTTGCCCAGGTCATGGGCGTAACGCCAACCATGTCTAAATTCATCCACGATATAAACTTTATTGGTACTTTGCTATCTCTACCCTCAGGTTGAAGCTCAGCTAAATAATCATCTTCGAGGCTTGCGTTATGGCCATCATCATTATTGCTTTGGCTATCGCCAGCATCATCCCGGTTTAATGGTTCAGATGGAATTTGTCTTTTCGCTTTGACACTTTTTGAACCCTGAGAATGCGCGGTTGCCACAGACCCAATGGATTCTTTTCTGTCTTCGTCATCTTTAATGCTCTCTAGAGCAGAGGGTTTTGCTTTATACACTATAACCCTATTGGGTTGCTGCGTTTCCGCATAACTGTGTAATGGGGTGAACAGAAATGCCCCAGCGGCTAAAAAAAGAGTAGCTATTTTGATTTTTTTCATAGGGTTTCTCGTAATAACGCCTGTATTTTTTCTCTATTCAATAATTTAACATGAAAAGATCGCGCCTGTAAAACTTTATGTAAAGTTAATATTTTATTAATATTTCAATTGCTTCTCAGCTTTTTGATAAGTCTTTGCGATTGTTCATTTTGCGGCGCAAAAACGATCAAAAGAGCTTTATATCTCGCGCTGTCTGTGCTTAAACAATGCTATGACCAAACAATATTTCGGCACAGATGGGATCAGGGGCCAGGCGAATATTCCGCCAATGACGGCTGATATTGCGATGCAGGTGGCGAGAGCCACCGCGCTTGTGCTCCACGATAAGCAATCAGGAAAGCATACAAACCGGGCGGTGATCGGCAAGGATACTCGT
This sequence comes from uncultured Micavibrio sp., assembly GCA_964352115.1. GTDB lineage: Bacteria > Pseudomonadota > Alphaproteobacteria > Micavibrionales > Micavibrionaceae > CAYGQP01. Next base: position 4,979 of record CAYGQP010000006.1, read on the forward strand.
CTTTCAGGCTATATGTTTGAAGAGGCCATGTGCGCCGGGTTTGTGTCCATGGGCATGGATGTGATCATGGTTGGGCCAATTCCAACACCGGGAATAGCCATGCTTACGCGTTCTTTACGCGCCGATGTTGGGGTCATGATTTCCGCATCCCACAATCCATTTCAGGACAATGGCATTAAGCTCTTTGGCTCTGATGGCTATAAACTCCCGGATGATGTGGAGCATGATATTGAATCCAAAATTGATAGCGATCTTACGGCGCATCTAGCGTTGCCCGCAGACCTGGGAAAAGCGAGCCGCCTGGATGACGCCCTGGGGCGTTATATTGAGCATATAAAAAAGAGTTTTCCACGCGGTGAAACATTAAGCGGTCTTAGGGTCGTTGTCGATTGCGCTCAGGGTGCAGCGTACAAAGTGGCGCCGAAGGTCCTATGGGAGCTTGAGGCTGATGTTGTCACCATCGGCGCAGAGCCAAATGGCCGTAATATTAATGACGGATATGGCGCAACGTCTCCGCAGCGCTTGCAATCAGCCGTTGTTGAACATAAGGCACATATTGGCCTTGCATTAGACGGCGATGCGGATCGTATCATAATGTGCGATGAGGCCGGGCAGATCATTGACGGAGATCAACTCATGGCTGCGCTTGCTCTTCATATGAAGGAACAGGGCACATTGACCGGGCCGGGCGTGGTCGCGACGGTCATGTCTAATTTGGGCCTCGAAAAACTTCTTGAGAAGCACGATTTGAAACTGATGCGCGCCATGGTTGGTGATCGTTATGTGGTTGAGATGATGCGCGCTGAGGGCTGTAATCTTGGTGGGGAGCAATCCGGGCACATTGTGTTGTCGGATTTTGGAACAACGGGCGATGGTTTGCTGGCGGGGCTTCAAATTTTGGCCAAGCTAAAGGCTGCCGATCAACCAGCAAGCAAAGTGTTGAAGTTATTTGAGCCATTTCCACAAATTCTGAAAAATGTGCGCTTTGACAATGGCGCAACTCCTCTCGATCAAAAATCAGTGCAGGATGCCATTCAAAAGGCCGAAGAAACGCTGGCCAATGACGGCCGGGTTCTTGTGCGGGCATCAGGCACGGAGCCATTAATCCGTGTGATGGCGGAGGGGCAGGATTCACAAAAAATCGAAGCTGTCGTGGATGATTTATGCGCCATCATTCAGGAAAGTGTATAACAATTATGAGCGCACAATGAGCACTAAAGGCTTGGATCTAAACACCACATTGCTTCCACATGGATTCGAAGACATTTTGCCCCCCGACGCTGAGCAGGAGGCAAGAGCAATTCATCACCTAATGGAGTGTTTCTATGGGTTTGGCTATGATCGTGTGAAGCCCCCCTTGCTGGAGTTTGAGGATAGCTTGTTTGCGCCGGGGCCGGGCGAGGCATTGTTGAACAACACATTTCGCGTGATGGATCCTGTTTCACATAAAATGATGGGCCTGCGCGCCGATATTACTGCACAAATTGCCCGCATTTCATCATCCAGACTAAAGGCGCAGCCACGGCCGCTTCGCTTGGCCTACGCCAATGATGTTCTGCGAACGCAGGCCTCGCAACATCGTACATTAAGGCAATTTTGCCAGGTGGGATGCGAGATTATCGGCGATGCCGATATCGGATCGGACATCGAGGCTTGTGTTGTATCAATTATTGGTCTGAAAAAATTGGGTGTGAAAGACATTACAGTGGATTTGGTCTTTCCCTCTATTGTTCGTAAAATTCTAGAAAACCTGAATCTGGAGGCGCAGAATCAAAAGCACATTGAGGATGCACTTGAAAAGCGTGATCTATCGGCGATAAAAAATCTGCCGACTGAGGTGTTCGATGTGCTCAAGGCTCTGATGGAGGCGTCTGGCGTTGCTGGGGATGCCATGAAGGCTCTCAAGGCCATTAAATCAGACTTTATATCATCAGATGATATTCAGCATCTGGCAGAGTTCTATGAAGGCGTGCAAGCGGCCATTCATGATTTGGGCTATGATGATGTGTCGCTTACGATTGATGCCCTCGAAAACAAGCTTTTTGCATATCATAATGGCGTTGCCTTTACGGTGTTTGCTAAAAATGCCCGCGGTGAACTAGGCTGCGGTGGCCGCTATGAGGTGACCGGCGCGCAGATTGATTCCGCTGAACATGCGACAGGATTTACACTTTATATGGATACAGTTCGTCAAGTTATGCCAGAATGCGAAGCACCACAGATTAGGAATGTAGGGATGTCCGAAAGTTGGGCAAAGGTTTTAGAGATGCAAGAACAGGGTTACAGAGTTAAACGAGGAGAATAAACGATGGCAAATGTAGCGGTAGTAGGGTCCCAATGGGGCGATGAGGGTAAGGGCAAAATTGTCGATTGGCTATCCAGTCGCGCTGATGTTGTTGTGCGTTTTCAGGGTGGTCACAATGCCGGGCACACATTGGTCATTGATGAAAAAGTATACAAATTGCATCTTCTGCCTTCGGGCATTGTGCGCAAAAGCAAACTTTCGATTATTGGAAACGGGGTCGTTGTTGACCCCTGGGCGTTGTTGAAAGAAATTGATGGAATTCGTGAGCAAGGTGTTGAAATTACACCTGAAAAGCTTGTGATCGCTGAAAACGCCACCCTGATTTTACCTATTCATCAGGCTCTAGATAAGGCGATGGAAGCCGCGCGCGGCAAAAAGGCAATTGGCACAACGGGCCGCGGTATAGGCCCGGCATATGAGGATAAGGCTGGTCGCCGTGCGATCCGTGTATGTGATCTTATGCACCCTGAGGTTGTAAAGGAAAAGCTAGAACGCATGATGTTCCACCACAACGCTCTTTTGCGGGGCTTGGGGCTTGATGAAATGGATGAACACAAGATTTATGACGATCTGATGGCTGTCGCGGACGATATTTTGCAATACAGCGGCGTAGTCTGGAAAATCCTCGATGAGAAACGTCAGCAAGGCGCAAAGATCCTGTTTGAAGGTGCGCAAGGCATGATGCTGGATGTGGACCACGGAACATATCCCTTTGTGACATCATCCAACATGCATGCGGCGCAGGCGGCCATTGGCGCTGGGACCGGGACGCAAAACGTAGGCTATGTTCTGGGTATTACCAAGGCCTACACCACGCGCGTCGGGGCCGGACCATTCCCGACAGAGCAAGACAACGATGTTGGGCAACATCTGGGCACAAAGGGTAAGGAGTTTGGGACAACCACTGGACGCAAGCGCAGATGCGGGTGGTTTGATGCCGCAATGGTCCGGCAAGCCATAAAAGTCGGAGGCATAAACGGGATCGCATTAACGAAACTAGACGTATTGGATGGATTGTCCGAGCTCAAGATTTGTGTTGGATATGAGGTTAATGGCCAAACATATGATCATTACCCTGCTTCTCAGGTTTTACAAAAAGACGTGAAACCTGTTTATGAAACGGTCGAGGGATGGTCGGAAAGCACCTACGGCGCCCGCAGGTGGGGAGACCTTCCCGCGGCGGCTGTAAAATATGTACGTCACATTGAAGAATTGATCGGTGCGCCAGTCACTTTGCTTTCAACGAGCCCTGAACGTGATGACACTATCCTTATGCATGACCCGTTTTTAGGGTAGCTTTTTGGCACGGGCTAGTCTCTTACGGTTTTACTTTTTTTTAAATCAGCATTACACTCTATGGACGTGCGGCGCTCTAGCCGTATGCACAACGTGTGATCTTAGTTTTTATGTCCGATACACCAAAAGAAGAAACCGAAAAGCCGCAAGACGATGATGCTAAGGATGCGTCAGCGGAGTCTGATGGTAATCAGTCAGATGATGGCCAAATAACCGAAGAAAAAGAAGGAAAAAAGTCCACGATGTCCGGCGGCAGGCGCGTGGCTGATTTGCATGGAAAGTTCCATATAGACTGCGACAAGCGTCTGACAAAATTTGATGTCGGTGAAATTAAAGCTTACGAGGCCTCCTCATCGGGCAAAGACAGTGGCTCGTTTTTGGCACTGGTCTGCGAGCCGCACCTGACACCCCGTCGACGTGCTGCAAATGTATATGAAAATATTGTAAACCCATCATCTTTCTCGCTTATTCGCCATGGGATCGCGCACTGGCCGCCCGAAGATGCGCAGCGATATATTGTGGTGTACAGGCTGAATTTTCGAACGACAATTGCAAGCTTGGAAGGAAAACAAGCTTTCGGCTTAAAGGATGACGAGGTTATTGACAATATCTTGCATCCTATGATCAATGTCTTGCAGGATTTCAGGGATAAGGACTTCGTCCACGGCGCTATCCGGCCAAATAACATTTTTCATAGCGGCTCGGGTAGGGTTGAAAAGCCGGTTCTTGGCGATTGCCTCAGCGTCCCTTGCTCCTATCACCAGCCTGTTTTGTATTTGCCCATAGAAAAGGCAATGATCGACCCAATCGGCCGGGGTGTAACCACGCAGGCTGATGATTTGTACGCGCTAGGCGTAACGTTGGCTGTGATGCTAAGGCATCAAGACCCTATGCAATCCCTCACCGATAAGGAAATTATCGAACAAAAAATTGAACATGGAAGCTATGTAGCGCTTGTCGGGGGAGATCGCCTCAAGGGCAATGTTATCGAACTTCTGCGCGGTCTGCTTATTGACGATTCTGCGCAACGATGGACGGTCGATGATGTTTTGGCCTGGATTGACGGCCGTCGCCTCAGCCAAAAACAGGTCGTGCGAGAGAAAAAGGCACAACGCCCCCTAAAATTTGGCACAAAAAAATATTTTCTCGCTTCCAGATTGGCGATGGATATCCCGTCCAATCCGCAAGAGGTTGTGCGCATTGTAGAGCAAGAGGAATTGCAGCTTTGGGTCGGGCGATCATTGCAAGATGACGCTGTGGAAGCACGGCTGACGGACGCAATCAACTACTCGCAAGACAAAGGCACTGGGCCTGGATACGAAGATCGCTTAGTCTGTAATGTTTCAATGGCGCTGGATACGAGAGCGCCTCTTCGCTATAAGGGGCTCAACCTGTATGGTACAGGGATAGGAGCGGCTTTGGCTGAGGCTATATTGATAAAAAAAGATCTCAATCCCTTTGTCGAAATATTTTCATATGGTCTGGCGATGAATTGGCTGATCATGTCGAGTGATCCTTATCTGGATACCGGCGCCCATCTTCCAAAATTTGACAGCTGCCGGAGCTTTACAAGACAAACAAATGCCGGATATGGCATTGAGAGATGTTTATATTACCTAAGCCCGGACACGCCATGCCTGAGCTCCAAAGTATCAAAATATTTTGTGCGTGGGTCTGAGGATTTAATCGAAGCATTTGAAGATATCTGTGCCCAAAATAAAATGTCCGGGTTGTTTCTTGATCGTCACAGTATTGGGTTTCTTTGTGCCAGAGATCCAAAATCAGTTGAGGGATATTTACCCGAACTGAACGGCCCAGAGCCCTATAAAATTATTTTAGGCAATTTAAAAACGCTGGCCACCATTCAAAAGCGCGGCAAACTTCATGAGTTTCCAGCCATAGCGCAATACATTGCGGATAAGCTGGACCCGGTCTACGACCGCTATCATGACCGTGAAGTGCGCGAAAAGCTCAAGAAAAATATCTCCCGATATGCATCAGATGGTGACCTGGTTCAGATGGCAGGGCTTTTGGATAATGTTGAACTGCCAGCAAAAGATTTTACAAATTTCAAACAGGCAATGGCCCAGTACCACGAATTAAATAAGGAGTATGACAAGCTCGAAGAGGCATTAAAGAATGAGCGAAGCTTCGGCATTGCAACAGGCAATGAGTTTGCGGCTGTGTTCGGGAGCCTTCTGGCAGGTCTTATTATACTGGGAATGGCGTTTATGACCTTTTCCGGACAATCATTTTTTTAATTGTTTAAGTATTCGAAATAATGGCAAAGAAAAAAAACACATTAGCGAAGAAAAAATCAGGGGGGCAGGGCTCAAACCGGATCCTTCTGATCTTTGGTGTTTTGATGGCGGCGGTGATGTTTGCCTCAACGGTCTTGCTCCTGATCGGTATGCTTCCGACATTAGCTGCTTTATTCGCTGATCGCACAAAGCGCAAGAGCAAGGCGATTGCCATTGGAACCATGAATATGGCGGGATGTTCGCCATTTCTATTTTCGCTATGGATGAATGGTAATGGTTTTGGCGAGGCGGTTGAAATCATTACAGACTTTTGGCCTGTTGTGATCATGTATTTGGCGGCCGCTACTGGATACTTGATTAACTGGTCAATCTCTGGCGTTATTGCGTCTGTTCTGTATCAAAGAGGACAGGCGCGGCAAAAAACTATTAAAAAACTTCAGAAGGAATTGGTGGAGCGATGGGGGCCTGAAGTCACGGGTGAGCTCTCACTGGATGAACGAGGGTTTGCCATTGCTCAACCTGACCCACCCAAGGAACCGCCGGAAGAAAAGAAAAAGACCAGCAAAAAGCTAAGCGGAAAAAACGTTTAAAAACAATTTCTTAGGGGTTGATGCCGATGAGGTTTCTTCGCCTTAATTATTTTTTCATAATTTGAGGCGCACAATAATAATAGTGGTTAAAGGGTTCAGGAAACCTCATGAAAGCGGACTAAGCCGCTTTTTTTGTGCCTGAAATTAAGAACAAATTAGAGCGAAATTATGAGAAAATTTCTCGCGAATTGGCGAAAAAAAGAAGAAGGAACAACAGCGATTGAATTTAGTCTGCTCGCTATTCCCTATATATTTCTTACGCTTGGCATTATTGAACTGTCTTTAATGTACACCTCTGCAACGTTGCTTGAGGGGGCCACAAGTAAGGCCTCCCGCATGATCAGAACAGGACAGCTTCAGCAAAGCGGGTCTGATAACCCGCAAGAGGCTTTTCGTGATGCTATGTGCGAATACGCAACGGTGCTAATTAATTGTAATGATGTCCTGATTGAGGTCATCCCCATGAACAGTTATGGGGATTTTGCCGATTATTCACCACAGTTTGATAACGGAGCATTCGTACCTCGAGGTTTTGACGCTGGCGGTTCAAACGATCGAATTCTTATTCGAACTGTGTATACGTACACAATGTTTACCCCCTTGGTTGGTCCCTTGTTGAATGGGCCAGATAACCAGAGAATTTTTATGTCAACAATTGTGTTGCAGAGTGAACCCTATGAATTTGACGGGGTATAACATGATGAAACGCTTTCAAAATTTCTGTAGATCATGGCTCAAGCAAGAGGACGGTATCGCTGCTCTTGAGGCGGCTTATGTATTTCCAATTCTTCTAACGTTGTTGTTGGGTGTTTTTGATCTGGGGAATGCCATATTGGCAAACCAGAAAACCATTCGCGCATCGCAAATTGTTGGTGATTTGATAACAAGAGATCGCATCGTTTCTTCAGCCGATATTGATGAAGCCATTCTAGCGGGTGGGTTGGCAATCTTCCCATTTGATAATAGTAGCTTTGGTGTTGATATTGTGTCCATTCGTTTCGAGGAAGACGACGAAATGGATGTCGTATGGCGTGAAACACGAAATATGACCGGCATTAGTAATTTGGCTGAGCGCACGGAAACCTTAGCCGAAGAAGGAAATGGCGTTGTTATAGTCACAGTCGAATATCTATTTGAGCCGCTTTTTGCCGGTTTCATTGTTAATCAAGTTCCGATGCAGGAAATCGCATTTACACGGGGCCGCCGTTCAGCTGTTGTGTGCCGGGAAGGTGCTGATGGTTGTTAAAATTAAAACTCTAAAGAAAAAGAAAAAATCATAAGGGAGAGTAAAATGTTGGGGTTGGAACGATTTGGCTTAAGAGAGTCACTCAAAAAATCAGTAAAGTGCTACATACGAAATACCAGTGCGGCCATTGCTATCGCTTTTGCTGTAACCGCGCCTGTTGTTGTCGGTGCGGCCGGTATGGCCATGGATTACGCGCAAGCCTATCTTGTGAAGCAACGCTTGATTCAGGCCCTGGACTCCGCCGCTCTGGCCGCTGCGGCATCATCCAGTGATCCAGCAACGATCGAACAAAAGGTCAAAGACTTTTTTGATGTAAACTACCCTGAAGAAAAGCTGGGCGTCACATTTGAGCCTGAAGTAGAAGTGGTGGGCGACGAGGTCCGTGTGACCGGTCGTGCTCGTCATAACACGGGATTCTTAAGTCTTATAGGGATCGATGAAATTGATGTTGATGCCTATACTGTTGTGAAGCGTGAAGTGCAGGGCATTGAAGTTGTCCTTGTTTTGGATAACACAGGCTCCATGGCCGGGTCTAAGCTGGCGTCATTGAAAACTGCGTCATTAAACTTCATGGATATCTTGTTTGCCAATACGCCGAACCCAAACTTTATTAAAATCGGAATTGTGCCTTATGCAACATCCGTAAATGTTGGTCCCTATGGTATTGGGGAAAACCCTGATGGATCTTATTATGATACGGCATTTATTCTTAATCCGCTTGGTGTCGCTTACAATCCAAATGGAAATGGAAACTCCTGGCAGGGGTGTGCGATCGAGGAAGATCCTCTGGATATGGTTGACCACGAAGGGCCGTGGGACATGTATCGCTATTGCCGCCGCATTGGTGATGATTATCCAGTTTGCGATTACAATACGAACAATGGTGTGCGAACACCGCGTAGTAATCCAAATTATATATGCCCAAAATCACACATTATTCCGATGACAAATGATTATGATTTGTTGACGAGCTCTATTAATGACATGGAGGCCAATGGGAATACGCTCGGTAACCTTGGTATGACCTGGGGCTGGCGTGTTCTGTCACCGGATTATCCATTCACCGAAGGCGTAGGCTTTGACAATAATGAATGGCGTAAGGCGATCATTATGATGACCGACGGCACGAACGTGATGCACCGATATACGGGTCATGGCTGGAACGGAACGCATGATATTCGCACAAAAGCCGACCTTGATGCCCGCTTCGAAGAAACATGTGAGCTGATGAAAGATGAAGGAACAATCATTTATACGGTCACCTTCTCAAACGGTGCGCTGTCCTCTGTGGAAAGCTATGCCAATTGCGCAACATCTGAGGGGCATCACTATCATGCACCGTCCAATGATGAGCTTATCGATGTATTCGAAAGAATTAGCCGCGAGCTCAGCAATCTCCATATTAGTGGCTAATATTTAAACCAGTTATACCCAACAAAAAGCCCTGCCCATGTAAATGAGCAGGGCTTTTTTTATTGACTAATGTTGTGATGATTTTTGTGCTGTTCTGGTTTTTATTCATTGCGAGTGAAGTAAATAAATCATTTCTATTTAAGGTTTACTATGAAATAAAATGTATATAAAATTTTATATAAATAAACATAAATAATTTATTTGAAAAATGATGTATTTCATAGTAAAAAAATGTATTTTTACTGTATTTTTTAACCTTCTGTTAAGCAAGGCGCGATATTCTGTAATGGTGGTTGGGTACTTCAAATTTTTAGAAGTCTGGGAAAAAACCAAACATTTAAAAAACTAAAATATCTTATAAGGAGATAAAACTATGCTTACTAAATTGCTTGCTTGGAAAGAAGCTTATCTTAAAAACGAAGACGGTGCGACAGCCATTGAATATGGTCTGATTGCTGCTGGTATTTCATTGGCGATCGTTGCGGTTGTGTTCACATTTGGTGACCAGCTTGAAACAACGTTTACGTCTATGGAAAGCGCGATGTCTGACGCTAATGATCAGATTCCTGACTAATATCTAGATAATTAATCATGAGCCCGCCCTTGTTTGTGGCGGGCTTTTTGATGTCTGCATTTTGTAAGATTCATGATAGGATTTTCTCTATGATCGCTCTGATTATATTTCTCGTATGTCTGTTTGTTGTGATTGGAACGGGTGTTTTATCCGGCTGGTCTGACTTTAAGGGCATGACCATCCCCAACCTTCACAGTCTGATTGTGCTGGGGGCCTTTGTCGTTGCCTATGGTGCGATGTGGGCCTTCGGCGAGGATCATGCTTTTGGGCCGCTTTGGTCCCATTTGGCAAGCGGCGGGATCGTCTTGGTCATTACGGCGCTGATGTTTGCTCTGAAAAGCCTGGGCGCCGCAGATTCAAAACTGGGCACCGCCTATGCTTTGTGGATGGGCGTGCCGGGGTTGCTGCCGTTTTTGTTCTACATGGCCCTTTTGGGTGGTGCTTTGGGCGTTGCGGCGCTTGTGCTGCGCAAATGGAAGCCTGTAAAGTCTCCTGCAAAGGACAGCTGGGTAGATCAGGTCCAGGGAGGGGCAAGTAAGGTGCCGTATGGAATTGCTATCGTTTTTGGCGCCATATGCGGGTTTGTTCAAAACGGTTATGCAGATCCATCGTTTTTATCTCAGTTTTTATAGATTTTTCACTGTATATTAAGGGCTTGCACCCCATAATACATGTATAGCTTGGTTTTTCCCGAACCCGTATCTAGCCATGAAATAAAGTTTAGGCCGCAATAACGCGGTTTTGAAGCATTGAAGCTGAGGTTTTTTTGATCCTCATAGGTTTTAATAAATTAAGGTGATAGCGATGAATAAGAATGTTCTCATAGTCCTTGGCGGTGCTGTTGTTGTGGCCGGTCTGGTTGCGATGCTGGTGCAGGTTACGCTGGGCGGCGGCAACGAAGTGAAAGAGATTAAAGAGGCGCGTGTCCAGATTTTGGTTGCGAGTAAAGATCTGGGGATTGGCCGTGAATTGCAGGACGGTGACCTGGCTTGGCAAGAATGGCCGGAAAGCACGGTATTCCCGGGCGCGATTAAGCGCGAAGGTGAGCAAACCCCGGAAGATGCCCTTGAAGGCCGTCTGGCGCGTAATATTGCCCAGGGAGAACCTATTCCAAAGGCCGCGTTGCTCGGCGAAATGAAGGGGAACTTCGTGGCTGCTCTTCTGAAGCCCGGCCAGCGTGCTATGGCGATTGAGGTCTCGGCATCATCTACAGCCGGTGGCTTTGTTGGCCCCGGTGACCATGTTGATGTCATACTGACATATCGTGAAAGCATCCGTTTCGATGGTGATGACCCAGAGGCTGAGGCTTTGATTGAGGCGAATTTGGATAAAATGGCAACGGAGACGATTTTGCAAAACATCCGTGTTTTGGCGATTGACCAACAAGCCGAGCGTAAAAGCGAAAAGGTTAAAGTTGGTCGCACTGTGACGGTTGCCGTGACGGCTCAGCAGGCCGAAGAGCTCTCATTGGCTAAGGAGATTGGCGATATCACGCTAGCGCTTCGTGGTGTGGGTGATGATGTTATGGTTGAGAAGGCCTGGCCAACAATTTCTGATGCGCGTTTAACCAGTGTTGCTGACGAGATTATGCTCGAATACAAAAAAATCAAAAAGGGTACTGGCTTTCAAGGCAATTCTATGCGAATCTATAACGGGGCCAATGTCCAACTTGTAAACACACAATAAAACATTTTACAAGACAGGGGCATGTTCTTTCGCCCCTGTCTTTATTAGTCCTCACGTAACCCACCTTCTGTGTAATCAACAGAGAGCAAGCCATGACAAAGCAATACATACGATTTCTATCGCCTAAAACTCCTGCCTTTTTTCTGTGGGCTTTTTTGGCGATTATGGTGGTTGGGCCGCAAATGGTTCAGGTATCAAGCGCAGAATACAAATCAAAATCTAAATCGTTATACAATCC
>CAYGQP010000007.1:0-9352 GCA_964352115.1 uncultured Micavibrio sp.
AAAAAGCAAGACGAGAATCTGCCGCATGCGGTTTTGCTGGTCTTGGACGCCACAACTGGCCAAAACGCGTTTTCGCAAGTTGAAACGTTCAAGGAGATGGTGAGTGTAAGCGGCCTTATGGTCACTAAGCTTGACGGGTCGGCCAAGGGCGGTGTTTTGATTGGGCTCGCAGATCAATTTGGTGTGCCTGTTCATGCGATTGGCGTAGGGGAGGCGATTGAAGATCTTCAGACGTTTAAGGCCAGAGAATATGCGCAATCGCTCATGGGTATAGAAAGCTCTTAATTTCGATAAAAAAGGCTTTGACAGTTTTCTGATAGATTTGTTAAGACCTCCTGATAATGAGTAGAACAGGGTTTTAATAAATGTCACCGCCATCAAGTCGCGTTCCAGCTAGTTTGCCAAAGGCAGAGATGCATGTTCACATATCTTTAGCTTTACCACTAAAACTTTTTATTCAGCGCTATGAAGAGGGAAGAACGGGCTCTCTTACCAAGAGATTTGTGGATCCGCATGAAAAGAACAGAGCATACAAGGATCAGAGGTATTACCCCAGCTTAACTAAATTTCATGGCACATATGAAGCATTAAGAGGGCTGACGGCGACGACTGATGAGCTTAGAGATGTTACGCAGCTCTATCTCGAGAGAATTGCGCGTGAAGGCTCTATTTACGCTGAACTATCGAACACGTTCAGAGATGAGAGAAGCTTTGCAGGCCAAGTTGAAGCGATTGCCGAAGGCATAGAGGCTGCAAGGCGTAATACCGGGATTGAAGCACGGATTGTTGCCACATCTATTCGCAACTTCGGACATGAAAAGGCTGAGCAAGCGGCGAGGTTCCTTGTCCAGAATCCGATGCCATACGTCACCGCGTTTGGGCTGGTAGGCGATGAGGGGGCCGATAATTTGGCAGCTTATGGCGAGGCTATGCGTATTGCGTTTAATGATGCTGGATTGGGATTAACACCTCATGTTGCTGAGCAGCATGTGACCAATGCGGTGGACTTTCTTAAGGCTATTCCTGCAGAGGCGCTTAATATTAAAGATGATGATCATCGACGTTTGCGTGTGGGGCATGGGACGATGATCCATGTGTCCTCGCATTTGATGGATGAGTTTAGAAGACATAACATATGTCTTGAGGTCTGTTTGTCGGCAAATAAGCGTTTGGATCTTCCGGAGAAGGCGAAGCAGAGAGCGATGGGCACTCTTGTTTCATCGTCTGATGACAGTGTTTCAGTCTCAATTGATCGTCCTTTGCGTAACTATTTTCGCGAAATGGGACATCATCCGCTAGGCGTTTTTCTACAGCAGAAATTAACGTGCGCATTGGGCTCCGATAACCCGTTGCTTATGAACACAAATATTGGAAAAGAATATTCCTTAGCAGTTCAAGCCACAAGGTGCGATGAAGCTCAACTCCTTCAGTTTACAATGAATGCCATTCGTCATGCGAATGTTGATGCTGAAACAAGGGCAGTGCTACTGGCTAAGTTATCAAAATATCAAACCATGCATGATGCGGGCGTCTTGCCGACTGATGAAACACCTGCTTTGGACTTTTTAAATGGACAAAGCCCTGTGCGTGCCTAGTGATTCTCTCTTGTTTTTCAAGAGATAAGAATTGATCTATTCCGTAAAAAGCGTCATCATTAAAAGATGATAAAAACGCCAAAAACGATAAAACCCAAAAATTATAAAACGGCAGAAGAGGCGCTTAAAGCCATTCATGCTATATACGATGCACAGATCGCTTTTCTTCAGGACCAATTCCACGAATTTGGTGAGGGGAAAATCAAGCTGGGGGATCAGGTTTCGGCTTTTTACCCCTATGTTCGAATTTCAACGCAATATGCCCGCCGTTCAGATTCCCGCTTGTCCTATGGATTTGCGCCAAAGCCCGGAAGTTATTCTACGACTTTAACGCGCCCTGATTTGTTTGAGTCGTATTACCTGGAGCAGCTAAAGCTCTTGGTGGAAAACCATGAGACTCCGCTCGAGATCGGGGTTGGTAAGGTTCCAATTCCCATTCATTTTGCGCTGGGTGAGGGGTTTCATTTGGAGCATGCGTTGTCTGAGGAGCAATTGGAGTGGTTACCACAGATATTTGATGTTCCAAACTTGGATATTATGGACGATGAGATTGCCAGTGGTACTTATGTATCCCAACCTGGGAACGATGAGCCATTGTCTCTGTTTACAGCGCAGCGCGTGGATTTAAGTCTTCAGCGCCTTAAGCATTATTGTGGAACATCTGCCAAACATTTTCAGAACTATGTAATTTTCACGAATTATCAGTTCTATATCGATGAATTTGTGAAGATATGTCAGGACATGATGGCACCTTCTGATGACCCGGTTTTAAAAAAGCAACGTCAACGCTATGAATGCTTTGTTCACCCCGGTGATCAGGTGGTTTGGAGCCAAAATCACAAACGTGCTGTTGAGGGTATAGACGAGAGTGTCATACTAAAACGCATGCCGCAAATGCCAGCATATCATCTTAAGGGCGTGAATGGTGATGGCATTACGATGATTAATATTGGCGTGGGGCCGTCGAATGCGAAAACCATTACTGATCACGTTGCTGTTCTTCGGCCGCATGCCTGGTTGATGCTGGGGCATTGCGCAGGTTTGAGAAACTCTCAAAGATTGGGCGATTATGTCCTTGCCCACGGATATTTGCGCGAGGACCATATTCTGGACGAAGATGTGCCGGTAAGTATCCCGATTCCCGCGCTTGCCGAGGTACAGGTCGCTCTTGAGCAGGCGGTGGAGAAGGTAACGGGGCATGAGGGTTATGATCTCAAGAAAGTGATGCGCACAGGTACAGTGGCTACTACGGATGATCGAAATTGGGAATTGCGACCGCATATTCGACAAAATAAGCGCCTTAGCCAGAGCCGCGCTATTGCTATGGATATGGAATCCGGTACGATTGCCGCGAATGGGTTTAGATTTCGTATTCCCTATGGGACATTATTGTGTGTTTCAGATAAGCCGTTGCACGGGGAGCTCAAGCTGCCGGGTATGGCAGATTCGTTTTATCGCGAGCGGGTTGATCAACATTTGCAGGTTGGATTATTGGCCATGAATTTATTGGCTGATTTGCCCCCTGAAAAGCTTCACAGCCGTAAATTGCGCAGCTTTAATGAAGTTGCCTTTCAGTAATAAAGTCCATTTATAGGCTTAAAGAGCATCAAAAAAGGCGCCTTAGAAGGCGCCCTTTGTTATTTCAAATCTATTTACATTAGACCGTAATATCGACCAATGAGCCTGGTGGAGCGTTTGTATCGATATCTTCTTCTGACTCTACGGCAGCGAAGCGCTGCTCATCTTGACGTGCTGTCACATCAGCATTTTGAGTTTCAACATTCGCACTTTCGGCAGGCGCTGCGCTAACTTCCTGCGCGGCTCCCGGTGCGGGGGCTGAAGAATCTTCCCGAGCATTGTTAACGTTGCTGTTGGCGTTTTGGCCATTTGATACGTTATTAATTGGTTGTGGCGTTATTCCCGCGCCGATTCCTGTTAAAGGTCCAGCCATAGTTAACATCCTTATCTAGTTATTATTTTTAAACCCTATTTATAGTTTAGGTCTAAACGTTTAAAATTTCCTTACTAACTATATAGAATTAACACTATACTCGTCAAAGTACAAATTTTTCTTCTGCGTTAACTTTTTTGTAATAAATATTTAATAAAAAAGTAATCAATACCTGTAAAAATAAGTCTGGGTGCGGCTTAAATTACGGGTTTCAAACAACTTTTCTCGGGCGCAAGCTCACCCCAACGACATAATAAAACGAATCCGCAAAGGGTTTTAAGGGCAACGACATGGATTTAAATTTTTTGGACACATCTTCTAAAGTGACTCCGATGCTCGTACGATTGTATGACAGTCACAAATTATATGGTTTAGCAAAGGACAAACAGCCGGAGGCCCGCGATGAACTGGGCGTTGCGATTTCCGAGCTTCTTGAGCTGGATTTATCATCAAAGGAATCAGAGCTAGTTGCGGATGTGCTTATTGCGCTTATGCGACAGGCTGAAAAGGATTTACGCATTGCACTGTCGGAACGGCTTTCTGTTGTTGAAAATGTTCCACTTCGTTTGATTCTTCAATTTGCAAATGATGAAATTGATGTTGCTTCTCATGTTCTAAGGCATAGTAGTGTGCTGGGGGATATGGATCTTCTGTATATTATTAGGTCTCAATCGTCTTCATATTGGAGAGAGATCGCTCATCGTCAAAGTATGAGCGATGATGTGATGCAAGCTCTTGCCGAGACGGAAGATCTTCAAACGGCGATTAATCTTACTGAAAACGAGAATATCACGCTGACCGAAAATGTATTGAACACGTTATGTGTTCTTGCCCAGGGCGAAGATAGCCTTGCAGCGCCTTTGCTCCGCCGTGATGAAGTGACGAGCGAGATTGCCAATCAGCTTTATCACTATGTTGGTGAATCATTAAAGAAATATGTCAGTGAACACTATGGCGCGGATACAAGCCATGTAGCCGAAACAATTGATGAGGTTGTGTCTGAGTTTCATGTTTCTGAGGGGCAAACAAACTTTATGCCCAATACCGTCGCGCTTAACGCTGCTGACCGGTTCAAGGAAAAAGGTTTGTTGACGGTTAAGTTGATGGTGGGAACGTTGAAGCGCGGACAAATTTCTTCGTTTATAGCGCAGCTCTCTCGTTTTACTAAGCTTGCCCCTTCGGTGATTCATGAAATGTTGTTACAGGAAAACGGGCAGGCGCTGGCCATTGTCGCCCGGGCCTATAATATTGCGAAGCCTGATTTTGTATCGATCTTCCTGATGACCAATGTGATGCGATCAAAAAGTGAAAACATCAGTATCAAGGATATGAACAAAGCCTTGCGGTATTTTGATCGCACGGAGCCTGAAGTGGCCAGAGAAATCATGCTCAATTCACTGGAAGAACAGCTCTCGTCAAAGCAATAGAAC
Organism: uncultured Micavibrio sp.; assembly: GCA_964352115.1. GTDB lineage: Bacteria > Pseudomonadota > Alphaproteobacteria > Micavibrionales > Micavibrionaceae > CAYGQP01. The sequence continues at coordinate 4,977 of CAYGQP010000007.1, forward strand.
TATGCGGCGCTTTTATATGCATTAAGCGCGGATACGCCGGGCAGCTCTTTTCCTTCAAGCCATTCCAAAAATGCGCCACCAGCTGTTGATAAATACGTATAGTCCTCGCTTACATTTGCGTGTTCTAATGCGGCCAGGGTGTCCCCGCCGCCTGCAATGCTGATCAGGCTTCCATTTTTTGTTTTTTCTGCAACGACCCTGGCCATGGCCGTTGTGCCCTCATCAAAAGGGGGTGTTTCAAACACACCAAGCGGGCCATTCCAAACAACGGTTTTGCAGCCTGCGATTTTTTCTGTCATTGAAGCAATGGTTTCTGGCCCAATGTCCAGTGCCATATAACCATTCGGTATGGATTGCGCACTGACGGTTTCTGTTCGTGCGCCTTTTTGTAATTCCTCGGCAACAACGACATCAGACGGCAGAATGATTTCGCAGCCATTTGTTTTAGCGTGTGCCATTATTTTTCGTGTCTCTTCGGCCATATCCTTTTCACAGAGCGATCCGCCGATGTCTGCCCCTTGGGCGAATAGAAATGTGTTGGCCATGCCGCCGCCCATGAACAACATGTTCGTTTTTTCAGTCAGGTTGTATAAGACACCAAGTTTGGTTGAAATTTTTGATCCTCCAATAATGCCCATGACAGGTTTTTCGGGATTGCCAAGGGCCTTTTCCAAGGCAATGAGCTCAGCTTCCATTAAAAGGCCGGCGGCTGTGGGCATTGTTTGAGCAAGTCCGAATATAGAGGCGTGTGCGCGATGGCACGCAGAAAAGGCGTCGTTGATATAGATTTCTCCAAGCCTGGAAAGTGCCTTTACAAAATTGGGATCATTTGCCTTTTCCCCATCATGGAAACGCAGATTTTCCAACAGAACGGCTTCACCGAATAAGGTTTGCTCAATAATTTGCTCTGTTTGAATGCCAATGCAATCATCCGCGAAATGAACGGGCAGGTCCCATAGCTTGTTAAGGGGGGCTTTTAGAAACGCCAATGAATACTGTTCGTCGAATTTTCCATTAGGGCGCCCGAAGTGAGAGAGGATAACGATTTTCGCACCAGCATTTTTCAAGTAATCAATAGTTGGTTTTAGTCGGTCGATGCGGGTTGTATCAATGATGTGGCCATGTTTTGCGGGGACATTTAAATCGGCGCGAAGTAGAACAGTTTTATGTTTTAAGTTTAAATCACGCAGGGTTTTAAAGCTCATTTTTTGCTCCGGGGATTCAGTCATCGTTTTATACCAAAAGGGATTTAAAGGTTTCTGTGGCTTCAATCAAGCGTGATCGAATAGCGGGATCCAGAGCTGAATGTCCACCATCGGGAACAACGACGTAATCGGCTTCGGGCCATGCCTGATGTAATTTATTGGCCGTAACGATCGGGCAGATAACATCGTAACGCCCCTGTACGATGATGGTTGGAATATGCCGGATGAGGTCGATTTTATTCATAAGGCTGTCGTTTGAAGGTATAACCTCATGTTTAAAATAATGTGCCTCGATGCGGGCCAGAGATATGGCGTGTTGCTTTTGTTCTTCGGTTGTAATGGTGTCGTAATTCGGCATTAAGGATGCGCATGCGCCTTCGTATAATGCCCAGCGTATTGCTGCTTCTATGACTTCATTAACGTTTTTACTTGTGAGTCGTTCGTAGAAAAGATCCAGTAAATTGTCTTGCTCATTTTCTGGAAAGAGGCCCGCAAATTGCTCCCATGCTTCGGGGAAAATTGTGTTCATGCCATAAAGGAACCAGTTGATTTCTTTTTGTGTGCCCAAGAAAATTGCTCGTAAAATAAGGCTTATGCATTTTTTGGGATATGCGCATGCATATAAAAGCGCCAGTGTGCTGCCCCATGACCCGCCAAATACATGCCATTTATCGATTTTTAAGTGCGTGCGCAGTTTTTCAATGTCGTTAACCAGATTTTGGGTGCTGTTGTCTTTGAGCTCACCAAGGGGATGAGATCGCCCCGCACCGCGCTGGTCAAATATTATAATCCGGTAATGGTCGGGATCAAAAAACCGCCGATGCATGGGGGATGCGCCTGCGCCCGGGCCGCCATGCAAAAGAACAATGGGAACGCCATCTGGATTGCCGCTCTGTTCCCAGTATAAATTATGTGTTTGGTCAACGGCCAGAAACCCACTGGAGTATGGCGTAATTGGCGGAAAAAGATCCAACAGCTTTTGTGCGCGCCGTGTGTTTGACGGCTCAGTTTTCTGGGATTTATGTCTTTTGTTTCCAGCGTTCGCGGGCATTGTTCAAATCATTAAAAAATTAAGATATAGAGAATTTGCTTAGCGTAAGCCTTTATGATGGATCATGCAATGGTTGTTCGGTACTTTCTATGTCCTCACTTTTGTGTGTGGGGAGAAGCACAATGGCCTCTGGTTGGTTGATCTCAATGAATGGTCCGTTATATGGCCTGATCCAGCCGCGCACCTGAACATGCGCATTGTTCCATTGCATGGGGTCCAGTCCTTGTTTTGAGAAACGGCGTTTATCCTCTGGGGCAATACTGACCGTAAAATCGGTGCGCCAGTCAGAGCCAAAATTCATGAAGATGCGATTTTTATTGAGCGCTACGCTTTTAATTTTGCCTTCTACGATTTGATAGCTATTGAGGTGATCGTATGTCTCATCTGGTGATAAAATCCCAAACGCGTTGTTTTCATCCCAAATACCGATTTTGAGTTGCCGGGCATAGTTTTCGTGGGAAAATAGATCTTCAACCATTTCGGGGTTTCTTTGCATGGGAAATGTATAAGCCAGCCCCAGAGAGACCAGCGTACCCTGAACCCAGATTTGGTCATTTTGACGTCTTATATGCGCCAAGTGATGGCCCATACGGTTTATGCGTCCCTGGTCCTTTTGGAGCGTTTGAAAGGTTTCGACAGTTTCCCCCTCCAGCATGTCTTTTAAAATCTCGAGAGCGGCGATGCTTAGGGGCCCGGGGTCGCGGATATCGTAATCCGGATACTGAATGTTTATGAGTCGATAGATTTTGCCGTCATCCATTTGAACGGTGTAGGGATCAATGACCTGATTGACCTTACTTAATCCACCTGATCGTAAGTTCTGAAATTCAGGCGCGGGAGGGCCTTTAATATCTGCCGTTTGCGCATAAGAAAAATTTTGATATGCAAATAGGCTGGTCAGCAGCAAAAAAGACGTTATTATTCTGATCATGATATCTTTCACTAGCATATTTCAGAGATCTTTAACCATGAATTTTATTTCGCGTTTTTTATTGTGTGCTTTGGTTGTCAGTGTTTTGCCCGCCTGTACAACGAACCCGGCTACGGGTAAGAGCCAGTTTACAGCCTTTATGTCCCCCCAGCAGGAGGTGCAAGTCGGAGCAAGCGAACACGATAAAATTAAAAACCAGTTTGGACTTTATGAGAATGCGGAGCTTCTGGCTTATGTCAGAGAGATTGGTCGCAAGGTTACGACGAATACAGAACGTCCTGATGTGACGTTCCAGTTTTATATTGTCGACAGTCCCATCGTAAATGCGTTTGCCTTGCCAGGAGGATATATTTATGTGTCTCGTGGCTTGATTGCGCTGGCCAATAACGAGGCCGAACTTGCCGCTGTTTTGGCGCACGAGGCTGGGCACATCACGGGACGACATTCGGCGGAACGATATTCGCGCGGGGTTGTGACAAGCCTTGGTGCGGCCGTTTTGTCAGCGGCGGTCGATGATACAGGAATTTCTGATGCGCTGAATTTAGGAACTGGGCTCTATCTCAGTTCATATTCTCGTGGTCAGGAAAGCGAGGCCGACAGCCTTGGTTTGAGATATTTAGCGCGAGGTGGTTATGATGTCCGCGCCATGTCAATGTTTCTAAATTCACTGCAGCGTCACGCGGAATTCGAAGCGAAGAAAAACCAGCAAAAACAACAGGGCTTCAATTATTTCTCTACGCATCCAGCAACATCAGATCGTATTGCGAAAACACGCGCGGAATCTTCCGCTTTTCCAGCGACGGGTAAAATCGAGCAAGCTGTGTATTTCGATAAGATTGATGGCATGGTCTATGGGGATAATGCCGCTCATGGTTTCGTAAAGGGACAGAGCTTTTTGCATCCAAAGCTGGGGTTTGCTTTTGATGTTCCTCAAAACTACCGTGTGATTAATCAGCCCGATCAGATTGTCATCACCCGCAACAATGGACCCTTGGCAATTTTTGATATAGCGCCATCGCAAACAGGAATGTCACCGCTGGCATATTTGCAAAATGTGTGGATGAAGAATGAGCAGCTTAGCGGTTTGGAAAGCATTAACGTGAATGGCTTTGCCGGTGCGACAGCATCATTCGAGGGTAGGGTGAACGGAAGCCCGATGACGATTCGCCTTGTGGCGTTGTCATGGAAG
>CAYGQP010000007.1:9362-16171 GCA_964352115.1 uncultured Micavibrio sp.
GTTCCAGCTCGCTATTCCGCGCGCAACATCGGCTGAGGAGTTGCAGGATTTGAAGCGCATGACCTACAGCTATCGTTCCCTCGATCCGTCTGAAGCCAAAACGTTGAAGCCTCAGAGGCTTGTGGTTCGTCGTGCGGGGACATTGAATGATGTCCGCCGTTTAATTCAGGCACAGCCTTATGTTGACTTAAATGAAGATCTGTTTATTCTTTTAAATGACATTGCCTCGATTAGCGCTGTGCAAACCGGGCAGGATTACAAGTTCGTCGTTGATTAGACCTTTAGAAGCGCATTTAATTTTGCAGAAACAAATCGGATTTCTTTTGGATCATAGAACCCATGCTGGTTTTAAGCTTATCCATCGCGCGTGCTTCTAGTTGACGGACACGTTCCTTGCTGACGCCAAGTTCCTTGCCAAGCTGCTCCAGAGTTACGGTTTCGTATGTCAGGTGACGATCACTAATGATTTTTTGTTCGCGCTCCGATAAGCCAGACAGTGCTTTTTTTAGCCATTTTGAGCGTGTTTGTGAATCCTTCATATATGTTACGACTTCTTCGGGATTTGGTCCTTCGTCCTGAAGGAATGTTTGCCATTCATCCTCTCCGCTTTCACCAATTGTGGCGTTTAGAGATTGATCAGAACCAGACAAGCGGCCTTCCATGGCAGAAACATCTTTTACTTTTACATTTAGTTCCTTGGCAATTTCTTCGCGGGCTTCGTTGTCCAGGCCCTCAGATTCTTGTCTGGTTTCAATTTTTGAGCGCAGGCGACGAAGGTTGAAGAACAATGTTTTTTGCGCGGCTGTTGTTCCCGTGCGCACTATTGACCAGTTGCGCAGAACGTAGTCCTGAATTGCCGCGCGGATCCACCATGATGCGTATGTTGAAAAACGCACGTCACGGTCCGGATCAAAACGATCAGCGGCCTGCATCAGGCCAACATTTCCCTCCTGTATCAGGTCGCCCATTGGCAGGCCATAATTACGAAAGCGGCTTGCGAGTGAAATGACGAGCCTCGTGTGGGATTCAACCAGCTCGTGAAGGGCTCGCTCATCTCGTTTGTCTAACCACCTGCGGGCTAATTTTTGCTCGTGCTCCTTTTCAAGCATAGGGGCATCCATTGATGTTCGAATGAATTCAAGGTTTGCTTTTTGTGTTTGGGGGTCATCTATATGTGCCATAACATCCTCGCTTTTGTAAGTAGCCAACCAAGAAGCATGAAGTTTAGTTCCTTGGCTTATGACTCTATTCGTAAGGAGGAGCAAAAAAGATTACAAAAAAGTTAATCTTAAAATTTTATTTTTCGATGATCTGTTCTATTGAGCCATTATTTTCGAACATCGCACATACGAGAGACCCGCCAAAGCCGCAACCTCCGTCAATTGTGGATGTGACACAGTTCAGATGCATGCCTTGGTGCTTTGGATCATAGCCGCGGATAACTTTTTGAAATGGTTGATAAGCGGTATCAATGCTTTGGAATTTTTCGCTGCCCCACCAGAAGTTATCATTTTGCTCGTCAATTTTTTTATGAGCATCCAGTCCTGTATGAACAAAGAGCAGGGGGGTGTCCTGATCAATATCTGTGAAAGCTGCACGCGTGAGCGCACAATAGAAAGTCTCATGCCCAGCATAGAGGCGATGCTTCTTACGGACATCGCATATCCATTTGTTGAGCGCAATTGTACCTTGTCTACAGGCTTCAATGCCTTCGTGAGGGCAAATGCCGTAACTTTTGAGCGTGGGGTCCATTCCATTTCCCAGCATCCAGAGCAGGATATTCGTCGGGTCTTTGGCAAATGGAAGTTGCAGAACCATTTCCCACATTTCTTCTTGTTGCCCCCTAAGGTAGGCGAAGTCTGTTGGTAGAACGCCTGGAATTGATAGAGCAATGCGGCGGAATGCTAGGATTTCATCAATTGTTTGGGTCGCTAGTAGCCCATAGCCCGTGTAGTTGCCGTGATAGACAATACGATCACCGGCCTTAAATTGCTGAAGGATTTCATCGTGCACAAGAGAAAGTCTCTCAAGGTCGCTATGGATAGCCGATACGGCCCATATCTTTTTGGGCGTGCCAAGAGCGCTTAAGCATGAATCTTTCGCTTGTGATTGATCAGTCATTTTAAAGGGTTAAACCGTGACGTTTATATTTGTGAGGAACGCAGCATGTGGACAGATATGGTGATAAGTGAAAATTACTTACCAGAATCAATATTATAATACATAAAAAACAGGCTGATAGGAAGCCCCGTCAGCCTGTTTATGTATTTTTATGTAAGTCGAGAATTAAGCGGCGACTTTTTCTTCTTTAGGTTTGGTCTTACCGAGCATGACTTCGAGCTGCTCTGTTGCCTTGATCTCAGAAATGTTTTCAACAGCTGCCACTTCGCGTGCGAGACGCTCAAGCGCTGATTGATAGATTTGACGCTCGCTATATGATTGCTCTGTGTCGTCATTGCTGCGCTTGAGGTCACGAAGAACTTCAGCGATGGCTACCGGGTCGCCAGAGTTGATCTTTGTCTCGTATTCTTGCGCGCGGCGGCTCCACATTGTGCGGCGGATACGTGCACGGCCCTTAAGAGTTTTCAGTGCGTCATCAAGGCGATCGCCAGAGCTGAGTTTACGCAAGCCGGATGCTTCGGCCTTAATCACAGGGATTTTTAAGCGCATGCGCTCTTTTTCAAAACTGATTGCATAAAGACGGACTTCACTGCCTCCGATATTGTGTGTTTCAATACCTTCGATTTGCCCAACGCCATGCGCGGGGTAAACAACGTGTGTACCAGGTGTGAAATCAAAGTTGTCGTTATCAGCCATATTTTTTTCTGCCTATTCGTTATTGGGTTTACACTTTTAGTTTATGGTCACTTCAGTTGTGTCCAAAACGTCACGATAAAAATCTCAAGAGGGCGGGGATGATCAGAGAAAAATCAATTTTCAATGCCAAAGCCGTTCTCAAATTCGTTCCGTCTCCATTTCGCTTATGGATAAGAACACTACATTAAAAATGCCTAATTTTCAATAAATATGTTCGGCAGTATCTTTAAGGCGTTGTTTTTAAATGTGAATAAGTGATTTTTAAGCTGAGTTTATCTGTTCGCGCTTGTGCTTTCCCGTAATTTTATGCACGGGAATAAAGCTCTCGTTAAGTGTGCATGAGTATGCGGACAACGTAGATGCTATGCGCAACAATGCATGGGCCTGGCCTTGCATGTTATATCCGCATTCCTTGGTGAGTAAATCGTGGATAATGCTATCGGAAAGCGAAGTTAGGGCCTGAAAGAGTGTTGTCCCACGTCCGGTTGCGATATTGCTTTTATGAGTTTCAAGCTCTGTTTTGAAAAACTGTGATCCTGATTCCTGGCTATTGATGAATTCAATTGAGAAGCGTTTCAGGTCGTTTTCTTCAACAAAGTATTTTGCAAAACGGTCGTACCGCTTTTTTTGGAGGTCGAAGCAATATCGGCCCATACTTGCGATGCTCGGCAAAATTCCGCATAAACGATTTTCGTCCAATGTTTCGGATATATCAGCTGTATGATTATTACTGAGCATCAATGCTCTGATCTGTGATGACTTCTCAATCAACTCAACATACATGATAGGGGCCTTTGATAGACTCCGATCAAAGTCGATATAAATGAGAGGTTTATTCCTTCTGGCGTGAATAATGTCTAAGATATGTGCATCAGCATCATAATGATAGAAAAGACCTAATCCCCACGCTTCAAAGGAACCACTGGCATTTGTTCCTTTGTGCCTCAACGTACTTAATCCCTGTATATATTTTTTTGTAATTGAACAAAGCGTACCACAAAGTATATATCTCTCGTCAAGAAATATATTAGCAAGTCATCACATAAGATAATTACGGCTAATCTTTTATATATGTAAATGCATGAAATATGGCATAATTAGGGGTGCTATTCTACTTATCTGAAAAAAATGTGTTTATAATCAGTGGACTAAAAAATATGGTGTTTTTTTCTATATTTTTTTCGGCGTCTTGTGGATTAATTCAAAGTAAGTGCAATTTTTGAAATTATATTTCCACTGCAGCTTCCTCTAAAGACATAGATATACTTTTTTCATTGGCTTTTAGGGAAACTTTTCCCCCAATTGGAAATGTATATAATGTTTTGCCGTGTCCGAAGGGAGCGCTCATGATGATGGGTATATCCAAACCTGCTGTGTGTTCGTGTATGATGTCCTCAAGTGAGAAGCCAAAGGGGCGTCCTGTGTCTTTAAGATCAGAAAATTCACCAATAACAAGTCCCTTGATTTGCTCAAGAACGCCTGTGCGTTTTAAATGAAGGAACATGCGGTCGATATGGCTAAGCTCTTCGTTGCAATCTTCAAGAAACAGAATGCCGTTTTTCCAGAATTCGCCTGGCAGCGTGTGTGGTAAATATTGAAAAACGCTCAAGTTTCCGCCTATTAAGTGGCCTTGTGCCTCGCCCTTATGCAGGCACTTAGCCTTGTTCATAGGGTAGGTGATCGTTTTTCCTGATAAGAGATCAAGCAGGTGATCCAGTTCATTGTATTTATGCAGATTCTTAAATACAGGGCCGTGAAAGGTTGTTATGCCTGTGTGCGAATAGACAGCATTGAGTAGGGCTGTTGTGTCACTGAAGCCGATCAGGATTTTCGGGTTTGATTTTAGTTTTTCAAAATTTAGTGTTTCGAGCAAATGAAGCGCGCGATTTCCTCCGCCTGCGGCCCAAATGGCCTTAATGTCATTGTCTTTGCGTTGCCAAAGTCCTTGAAAGGCGAGAGATTTTTGCAAATGGTTCCCGGCGGACTGGTTTTCTCGCTCATAGGTTTGAGGGTGGATAAAGACCTCAAACCCGCGTTTTTCCAGCACGGCTTTTGATGTCTCGATGTCCTTTTTCTCAATATAGCTGGACGGCGCCATGATGCCTATTTTATCACCGGGTTTTAGGGCCGGCGGTTTAATTGTCTCGTTCATAAATATAAGTTAAGCAGCTTTTTTAATGCTTTGGAAGGCCTCAAGCGCTTTTTCGCGGGAAGCCTTTAAATCAACGATTGGGGCCGGGTAACCGGCGGGTGGATTAGGTGATTCCCATGGCTTGTGGAGGTATTTATTCTCCATATGCGCAAGCTCCGGCACGTATTCGCGTACATATTTCCCCTCAGGATCAAATTTTTCGCCCTGTGTTACAGGATTAAAAATACGAAAGTAAGGCGCTGCGTCAGCTCCGCATCCGGCCACCCATTGCCAGCTCGCAGAGTTATTTGCCAGATCGGCATCAAATAGACAGTCCCAGAACCATTCTTCGCCTCTGTGCCAGTGTATCAGCATGTTTTTCACGAGAAGAGAGGCGACGATCATCCGTACGCGGTTGTGCATCCATCCTGTTTCATAGAGTTGACGCATGCCAGCATCGACGATCGGGATGCCTGTTTGGCCTTTTTGCCAGCGCTTTAAGTCGTTGCTTTTCTGAGAGATCCAGGGAAAGTCATTAAATTTTGTCTGAAGATTTTCCCATGTGATTTTCGGGAAGTGATAGAGCAGAGAGTATGAAAACTCTCGCCAGCCAAGCTCGCTACAGAAATGATCCATATCCTTTTCAACGCCTTGATCAATGCCAGCGGCGCGGGCCTTGTGCCATACTTCGCGCGGGGATATTTCACCATGATGCAGATATGGCGACAGGCGGGAGACCTTCTCCATGTCTGGGCGGTTGCGGTCTTCCTTATATCCGGCCAGGCCTTCGTTTAGAAATGTTTCTAATCTGTCTTGCGCGCCTTGTTCCCCTGGCTGCCAATGTGACTCAAATTTCCTGTACCATTGTTTTTCGGGGAGGAGGTCCAAATGCGAAATATCGTGCCGCTCGTGAAATTCAGCATATTTGATATTTTGAGGGGTGCTTTTAAACGCAGCTGGTTCGGAAGTTTTTAGGCAGCCCTTGCGATAAAACGGTGTAAAAACCCTGTACGGATCACCATCGTCCTTCGAAACCTCCCATGGTTCCCACAGAAGAAAGTCTTTGAAACTCTCATGTGCAATGTTTTTATCTTTGAGCTTTTCCTTTATGGCTTTATCACGGTTTATTCGCCATGGTTCATAACAACGGTTCCAAAATACGGCCTCGGCTTGTGTTTCCTCAACAAGTGAAGAGATAATCTCGTCGGCTTTGCCTTTTCGGAATATAAGATTGCCGCCCATACTGTCATTAAGTAATTGGAGCGATTTGTGTAACCACCATTTTTGTGCGCCGCCGCGCCGCCATTCCTCGGCGTTCTCGTCATCTAAAATGAATACGGGGAGAATCTCATAGCCGTTTTCAACCGCGTGAATAAGGGCTGTGTTATCTTTTAGCCTGAGATCTTGTCTGAACCAAAGGAGTGCTTTTTTTGTCATAGGTACTCTATACGGTATGCCCATGAATAAAGATCAGTGATTAACCGTCTTTGTTAATGCGCTCGATAATTGTCTGAAGGGTTTGTTCAGCCTTCAGGTTTTCAATTTGGCATGTGCCTGCGGCATTGTGCCCACCACCGCCATATTCAAGACAAAGTGAGCCGACGTCCGTTTTGCTGGCGCGGTTCAAAATGGATTTCCCAATAGCAAAGACTGTGTTTTGCTTGTTTTTGCCCCAGAGAACGTGAATGGAAATGTTACACTGTGGGAATAGGGCGTAAATCATGAAGCGATTACCAGCCCATATTGTCTCTTCCTTTCGAAGGTCTAACACGACAACATTCCCGTGGACGACAGCGCAGCGCTCGATTTGTTCGCGAAATTTGGATTGGTGTTCGGAGAAAAGGTCCACGCGCTCTTTTAC
>CAYGQP010000008.1:0-16026 GCA_964352115.1 uncultured Micavibrio sp.
GTTCTCGCCAGTTTTTTGTTTGTTTGATCCGTTTATTCAGCATTCGGAAGGGTCGTTATGTTCTGATCCGGGGTGATGTTTTGCGGCGAGCCTACGAGAACGACAAGAAAATCGTCACTGTTCAAAAGCTCACGTGATAAAGTTTGAACATCATCGGCTGAGGTTGCAAGGATTTTTGTTTCACGTTGATCCAGATAATCAATTGGCAGCTCGTCCTGTTGTAAGGAGAGAAGGAGGCCCGCGATGCGGTCTGTGGAGGTTAAAGACAGGGGGAGGGAACCAATGAGATATGTTTTTGCGTCCTTTAGCTCCTTTTCAGTGATGCCATCTGTTTTCAGGCGGTTCCACTCGGCTTTTAACAAGCCTAGTAATTCCTGAACATTGCTGTTCTCGGTTGAGGTTGAAACAGCAAGGCCATCAAAAAAGTTCATGGTCGAAAAATAGCTGTAGATGCCGTATGTCAGGCCACGTTCTTCACGAATAACTTTGGTCAGGCGCGATCCAAAGCCGGAAGACCCCAAGACAAAATTCATGACTTGTGCAGTGTGATAGTTTGGATCGTCTCGGGCGATGCCGGGCTGCATAACCTCTATAATGGTCTGCGGGATGTCCTTTTCAAACAGGATGGTCTGGCCCTTGTTTTTGAGTTCGGTTTTGGCAGGTAAGGCAGGGCGCTCAGCGTCTGGCAAGTCATTAAATACAGAGTTCAAAAGGGATTTTAGCTGTTCTACTGTGATGTCGCCAGCAGCCGAAACGACGAGATTATTTTTGCCAAAGGCCGTTTCGTGGAAGCGCACCAGGTCATCGCGCGTAATATTGTTCAGCGTTGTTAATGTGCCGCCGCTGTTTTGGGCATATACGTGGCCTTCATAGGCGCGGTCATTTAGGATGCGCGCCGCGATCCATTTTGGGTTGCTGAGCGAGGAGCGGATGCGACTGGCGTTTGACCCGCGCATGCGATCAATCGCTTCCTGATCAAAGCGCGGCTGCATGAGCGCAAGTTTTAAGAGCTCAAACGCTTTGTCCTTGTTCTGGGTCAGGGTTTTTACAGAGCCGCTAAAGTGATCGCGGCTGGAATTAAAACTGAGGGAGATCGAATAATCCTGCAATTGTTTTTGAAAGGCCTGTGCATCAAGATCGCCCGCGCCTTCGTCCATGGTGTTCGATACCATCATGGCCAGGCCTTGTTTATCGGCTGGGTCTAATATCGCACCAGAGCCGAGAAAGGAAAACTGCAGAGCAATGACGGGCACGCTATGATCCTCAACCAGCCAGGCTTTGATGCCGCTCTCGCTTTGCACGGATTTGATATCCAGAACCTTTGCATGGCCGTGAGATGGAAAAACGAAGAGAACGATGAGTATTAGGAGGATAAAGGTTCTCATGGTTTATTCCTTGGGCAATAAATAGCCCGTGATGCGCGGGCGGTTGTCGGTTTCATCCGGGTTTAAGTATTTTGTCGTAACAGCCCGGATATCCTCTGCCGTGATGGTTTCGAGCTGGCGCGGCCAATATTCAATATCGTCTATGCTTGATCCGGTCGTTAACGCGCGTCCAAACACCATGGCAGGGCCTGTCAGGCTATCACGGGCATAAATGGCGGCGTTTTGCATGCGAGCGACAGAGTCCGTCAATTCTTGTTCTGTGACGCCGTTTTTGATGATGAGCCTGAGCTGATCATCAAGGGCTTCAGCAAGGCTTTCCAATGATGCATCGCCATTTGGCGTGGCATATAAGAAGCCATATCCTTCGTTTATGGCGCTACCGCTGTATCCGAAGCTGGCCCCGGTGGCTATTTTTTGTTCTGCCACCAGCGATTTGTACAGCCGCGCCGTTGATCCGCCGCTCAGAATATCCTCTAAGATTTGCAGAGCCAGCGCTTCTTCACGGTTTTGATTAAAGCTTGGGAGGCGAAATAGAATCTGCACTTGCGGCTCACGCACGGTTTTATCATACAGGCGGATTATTTGATCCGCAGGCAGAGGGGGGGATATTGTTCGTGTGCGCTCAGGTACGTTAATGGGCTTTAAGCGGCCATAATATTTTTTCGCCAAGCTGAGAACTTGCTCCCCCGTCACATCGCCGGAGACAATTAAAATAGCGTTGTTTGGGCCGTACCAGTGATCATAAAACTGTTTGGCGTCTTCCCAGCTAAGTTGTTCCATTTCATGCGCCCAGCCAATAATGGGAATGCCATAGGGGTGATGGGGGAAAAGCGCATTGTTCAGCTGTTCACCAAAGCGTGCTTGCGGACTGTTGTCCGTGCGCTGGCGGCGTTCTTCGAGGATGACCAAGCGCTCTGAGTCTACTTGTTCCTGGGGCGGGTTAAGGCCTCGCATGCGTCCGGATTCCATTTTCATCACGGTTTCAAGATGCTCTGCGGCAATGGATTGAAAATAGGCCGTGTAATCTTGTGATGTGAAGGCGTTATCGTTGCCGCCTAATGATCTCACTATTTCTGAGAATTCCCCGGGCTCTAACCCCTCGGAGCCCTTGAAGAGCAAGTGTTCCAGAAAATGTGCAATCCCGGATTTTCCGGGCAATTCGTCTGCGGCCCCTGTTTTGTACCACACCATGTGCGTGACAACGGGCGCACGGTGATTGGGAATGACTACGATGTCTAGGCCATTTTCCAATGTGAAGGATTCGGCATTAAAGACCTTCTCAGTTTCGTTGGGCTTGGCATTCTCTTGTTCGGCGCACGCTGTGACCGGAATGAGTAATATGAGACTTAGAAGGAGAACGCGCATCATGATATTTATATAAACCGTTACGTTGTGAAAGTAATTAAAGGTGATTGCTCTATTCTCTTATTGTTGGAGTCTCGCCCTCATTAATTGGTCGTCCTTTTTCGGAGTTTTCGCGAATGCGCTCGGCTTCTGCTTTTGGATCAACAACAACAGCCGGGGGTGTGTCATCGCTGTTTACAAGATCCAGAAGTTTTTGCGCGGCAGGGCGGTTGTCCTCGACATATTCTGTACTTTCGCGATCAACTTTTGCGCGGATGTCAGGGTCAACTTCGGCTGCGCCAGCCTTAAGAAGTAAAGATTCTTCAGGATTGCTGGGTTGGCTCGCTTGAGGAGCAGTTTGTTCGCCGAATACCACTTCACGTGCTTTGTTTACGGGTTCCTGTTCCTGAGGGCGCGGCGTGCCGGGACGCGGAGGACGCAGGCTATAATCCGGCGGAAGTTCCAAGGGCGCCCGTTTAAGGACCGCAAATTCATCTGGCGCTTGTTTTTCTAGCCCTAATGTGGATTTTGCAGATTCACATGCCGTAAGTGTTGCTGCGCCAAGTATGAGCGTGAATGCACAGAGCGCAATTTTAAGATGTTTATGATTCAGGAGCATTTTTACCCGTTTCCAGTTTCTGAATATTTTGTTTTTGTTGATCAATTGTTGCCTTATATTCTGGAGAAAAAGAATACAGGATCAAGAGCAAAACGCCAATGACAATGCAACTATCCGAAATGTTAAAGGCGGGCCAATGATGGCCGGCGATATGAAAATCCAAAAAATCAATGACCGCGCCAAACCGAAAACGGTCAATGACGTTGCCGAGTGCACCCCCGATTACAAGGGCAAGGGCGATGTTTTGTGTGTGAAGGTGTGACCGAATGAGCCATAGAGTAAACAATGCTGTTATAAGCAAAGATATAGTGATTAAGATAAGCGATCCCCAGACGGAGGTATCATTGAATAGCCCAAAACTGATTCCCTTGTTCCACACCATAACAAGATTGAAAAACGGCCATACTTCAATCTCTGTAAAGGGCAGTGGCTCCGGTCTTTGAGTGTACCACTCAATAAGGGTGTAAGAGGGGTAGTTCGCCGCAGGCGCCAGAAATTTTTCCATGACAAACCATTTGCTGAACTGGTCAGCCAGGATGATGAAAAACGCCCCAATGAAGTAATATGATTTATTCATCGCCATACGTTAATGGGCTTGGTTGCCGGACGCAAGGCATAGAGCGATACGCATGGTTAGTCCTTGCGGATAAATTTGACTAGCCGATGGTCGAAGGACAAAGCGCCAGGGCCTTTAATCATAGGCACAGCAAGGAGAAGCATCCAGTAATAATGTGTGGGACTGGATAGCGGATCACCGACAAAGCCATCAACGGCGAGGAATTCAATCATCAAAGCAATAACGATCAGTCCGGCGGCGCTAAATCTTGTGAAGAGCCCGATGATTAACAATACGGGAAGGATGACTTCGCCCGCTGTTCCGGCGATGGCAGCAAGGGCGGGGTCAATGCCCGGAATAACATGGACGTTTGTGAACTGATCAACCGTGGCAGCCCAATTATCATCTAGGAAGTTTTTGAATTTTGGCCAGCCGGATTTCAAAAAAACATTGGCCATGTAAAGACGAATGGCAAGATCCAGAACAGGGTATAGAAATTTTTCAGAAATATTTCGTAAGGGATCAAGTGCTTCATCAATTTTTAGGGCGAGGCCGGTCATAAATTTCTCCTATATGGCTATTAAGTATTCTTAATGTTTAATTCGTGCGCAGTGTTTGAAATGTTTCAAATTGTATGTGGGCGTGAAGAAACTTTTGTATATCAAATGCAGGATGATCAGCCATAACACTTTCCAGAGCGCCCCCGAGCGCTTTATTATCTTGAAGGTTTTGTAAAAACGAAAAGCTGGCTTCATCCAGAATGATTACTTTTGAGTCGAGCACCGGGCGATAAATCATAAGATGAACCGGGCCTTCGTTTAGATTAGGCGCTGGCGCATTATGAGTGTCACTTTTGCAGTACTCATGAATTTGGTCAATCGGAAATTGAGATATGATGAGATCCGCTGATGCGCGCAGCTGTAAATTCAAGTCACTTAGATTCTCAGGGGAGATAGCTGCAAGCTCTTTGGGGGTTAATGCCTGATCATCCTTTGCGTGATAGGCATTGTTGAGCGCGATTTCTAGGCGGGCAATATCAGGAAGGTAGGGCAGTGACTTTGCAGGTTCAAAGGTTTCGATGAATTCCGCAAAGCCCTGGCCGAATGTATTGAGGCATCCTGTGTTTGGCGGATTTTCAAGGATGAAACTCCGTGCCATGCCCTCCATGAATTCGCGTCCCACAAGTTTATCGATCGTTGGAAAGGATGCGATCATAACATCGGTCAAGCTGCCTACAATGTTATTCCGGTAGACCTTAAGGCGGTCGGGAAGGGGAATGCGTCCGCTGGCGAAGTTTTGTGCGAAGTCTTTTGGCGGATGATTAAGCGCTTTCGGGTGGTCGAGCATGAGGTCCTTGAATTGTTCCTGAACTTTATTCAGCTGCACGAAGCTGTTCCTCCTGTACTTCACTGATAATAGCGCGGGCCTTATCGGCCTCGGCGACAAGTGTTTCCAGCGTTGGGAAATCCTGATCCCATTCGATCAAGGTTGGGACCGGGCCAAAACGGCGCACAGCGTCTTCATACAAGTCCCACACTTCATAGCGCACTGGGAGGCTGTGAGAATCGATGAGGATCGTTTGATCTCCTGCGCTATGTTCGACATGCCCGGCGAGGTGCATTTCACCAACGTAGCGGCGTTCAATGCCGTTGATGTAGTCCTGCGGATCAAATCCGTGATTGAAACACTGGACGTATATGTTGTTGATATCTAGCAGGATTTTGCAGCCAGTTTTTTCGGCGGCTGCGTTCATGAATTCGTATTCGGTCATGTCGTTTTCGGCGAAGGCCACATAGGTCGACGGGTTTTCAACCAACATTTGACGACCAAAATAATTTTGCGTGCGATCAATGTTACTGCACAGCGCGTCCAATGTTTCTTGGGTGTAGGGCAGGGGCAGCAGGTCGTTTAAATGCGCATTTCCGCTGGCGCTCCATGAGGCATGGTCGGAGACATGAAAGGGGTTGAAGATATCGATCAGTTCCTTGAACTGTCTCAAGTGTTCTTCGTTGACAGGATCCGTGGAGCCAAGTGATAGTCCTATGGCATGCAGACTAAGCTGAAATTTCTCGCGCGCCTTCGAAAGAAAATGGCGATGTGCGCCGCCGCCAAAATAATTCTCTGGGTGGACTTCGATCCATCCGAGGTTAAGGTCGGTGCTAAGGGCTTCCTCATAATAAGGGTGGCGCAAACCAATTCCCACCGGCTCTAGCGGTATGCTGGCCGGTGGGTAAATGGGGTGTTCAGATGTTAGATCTGATACGATCAAGGTTTAGCCTTCTTTACCGTGATCTTCGCCAGAATGGCCTTCGTGTTGATGGTCTAGATTGTGTCCATCTTCGACAGGTGATGTGTGACCGCCAACAAGCTTTTCACAGAGGCCTGCGGGAACGGAAACCCATTCGCCGCCATCGGCGTCAACAGTTGACTGACCTGCGCATGAATGTGTTTTTGCAGCGTTTGCGCAGTCATTTTGACCGGCCTTTACAACGCCATAGCATTTTTCTTTTTCAGCAGCTTGTGCGGTGTTCGCAAATCCTATGCCGCCTGCCATTGTTGCGGCAACTGCGCCAGCCAAGAGAGTGTTTACTGTTTTCTTTGAAACCATGGTTAAGTTTCCTCCATAATATTTTTTAGAGTTAAAGTGCGGGCAAAAGTGATTTTTTGTCCGAAACCTCATTCGAGATCTTGTAGGGATAGTTACACGTCTTTTTAAAAAAATGGAGTCTTTCATTCCCTCTTGGTGATTTTTTTCTTATATAGGCTCTATGCAGATTTTTGAAAGCTATAAAAAAGATGTTCACGGCCTTGAGGGGTGCGTTGTTGTTATTGGAAACTTTGATGGCGTCCATAAGGGGCATCAGGTGCTTTTGAAAACCGCGCAGGATATAGCACATGAATCAGGAGTGCCGCTTGCGGTTCTGACATTTGAGCCGCATCCGCGCACGCTGTTTAGGCCGGAAGACCCGGTGAAGCGTCTTACACCGCCTGATGTGAAGGCATGGCGTATGAAGGAATTTGGCGTGGATGTGCTGTTTTCCATTCCCTTTGACTGGGATTTTGCTTCACAATCGGCAGAAAGTTTTATTCAGGACATTTTGATTGATGGCCTTAATGTCTCGCATGTCGTGGTGGGATATGATTTTCGGTTTGGCCAGATGCGTAAGGGTGACCCGGCGATGATTGAGGCTGCCGGGCTCGCCCTGAATGTGGTTGCGGAGCAGGACTACAAGGATGGTGTCAAATATTCCTCCAGCGATGCACGGCAGGCTCTGCGGCATGGGCATCTAAGGGAGGCGAATGATATTCTTGGATGGGACTGGGAAATATGGGGCGAGGTCATAAAGGGTGATCAACGTGGCCGGGAACTGGGCTATCCGACAGCGAATTTTGATATGGGGGATACGGTACATCCCTCCTATGGGGTTTATGCGACGATGGTGAATATTCAGGGCGAAGATGCTTGGTATGCGTCCGCAACCAATATCGGTATCCGCCCGATGTTTGAGGTGCCAACGGCACAAGTCGAGAGCTTTATTTTCGACTTTGATCGCGAAATCTATGGTGAGGTCCTGCGTGTGCGTTTGGTGCAGCGTCTACGCGGTGAGGCGAAGTTTGATAGCCTTGATGCGTTAATCAAGCAAATGGATGAAGACTGCGTGCAGGCACGTAAAATTTTGCAAAGCTGATCCTAAGCTTAGAGCGTGCAAGGCAGCCACAGATCAGGCGTTTCTTGGCTGTTACTTATTTTTTAAAACAGTATGTAATGGAGATCAGATGGTGGGCCTGGCCGGACTTGAACCGGCACGTCCATACGGACAACAGATTTTCTTACCCGCTACGGTTTTCACCGCCCCTAATCCTTTAGGGTTTGTGGTCTGGACTATCCCTTCACCATTGCGCATGCTTTAGGTGCTGCCCGTCTAGTCTCTACACCTTCCTTTTGTTTCCAAAAGGCTTGGCTCGGGATTGCCATCAGTCATATCTGACTTCGCAGGTTTCCCCGAATTTGAGCAGTTCTACATCACCAGTTTCCCGGTGTGCACTCAAAAATTTAAGTCTGCAGCGTCTACCATTCCGCCACAGGCCCATCCTGAGATATTCATTAGCACAGAGAATGAATAATGCAAGTCATTATAACTCGTTATTTTCCTGTTTTTCCTGACTTTTCCGAGGTTTGCACACGTTCATTTATGCCTTCCTAAAGAAGGCGCAGACAGATATAGATGTGGAATAGAAATGTAAAATCTTGCTAGGTTGGACCTTATGGATATTTTTTTCACCCTCTTTGTTAATTTATCGCCCCTTTATCTCCTGATCGCTTTGGGGTTTATCGCTGGGCGTTATCTTGATGTGAACTTGCATTCCATTGCGCGTATCAATCTTTTTATATTATTGCCTATCGTGAGCTTTGGTGCGGTTTTGAAGATGGAGTTTCAGCCAGCCTATCTTTTGCTTCCTGTTTTATTATACGGTTTGTCCTGGGTAAATATTCTAACAACCTTCCATATCTCTCAACGATTAACCACACGTCATAACGCTCTTTTGCTTGGGGCGGGGGGCGCGAATGGCAATGCTGTCTATTTCGGTTTGCCTTTGATTTTTTATTTGTTCAGCCCGGAACTCTTCGGTGTGTATTTGTTTATGAATTTGGGGCCGCAAATCAACAACATTACGACCGCGTATTTCCTGACGGCACGTGGTGGATTTTCATGGCGAGACAGTCTGGTGCGTGTTGTTCGCTTCCCCGTCGTGCACGCGATCTGGATTGCTCTGGTTCTGAATGCGCTTGGGTTTGGTTTGGGCAATGGCATTGCGCTTACCTATTGGGAATATGCATCCGGGGCGATTGTGTTTTTGGGGATGATGATGGTTGGAATTGCCCTAGGCAAGCAAAAGGAAATGGCGTTTGATTGGATGCTGACGGCTGGGTTTTTTGCGTCAAAGTTTCTGCTGTGGCCAATGATGATTATTGTCTTTGTAATTCTGGATCAGTGGGTCTTTGGCCTGTTTTCTAGGGATATTCATCTCCTTCTTGGCGTTTGGTCGGCGATGCCGCTTATGGGGAATTTGGTGGCATACGCCGCTGAATATAAATTACATCCCGAGAAGGCTGCGGCGGCGGTTTTATCAAGTGCGCTATTTGTGATCGTGTTTATTCCGTTCATGTATTTCGTCATGAACCATTTTGTTTTGTCATGATTATGGGTGAGCGCCGTGGATATTTTTCTCAATCTTTTTGTTAATCTTTCTCCGCTCTATGTGCTTATCGCTCTGGGCTTTATCGCGGGGCGTTTCCTAGGAGTTCAGCGAGACAGCCTTGCACGTGTTGCCATCTTTATCTGTATGCCTGTCGTTATGTTTGGTTTTGTAGCACAGATGGATTTTAAGCCTGATTATCTTCTTCTGATGGGCGTGATGTTCGCAATCAATATGGTTGTTGGGTCATCGATGTGGCGATTAGGACAGAAAATCTACCCTGATAAACGCGCAAACCTTTTGTCCATGTGTACGGCCGATGGCAACACTGGGTATATGGGGTTGCCGATTGTTTTGATGATGTTTGATGCGCAACTGGTGGCGGTGTACATGATGATGTCGCTAGCACAGGTGATTTATGAAGCAACATATAATTATTATGTGGCGGCGCGCAGTGAATTTACAGTGCGCAAAAGTATCGATAAATTGTTACGGTTTCCGCTGATGTACGCGACGGTATTGGGGATCGTGTTCAACCTTTCCGGCTTTGAGCTGCCTAATTTGTTCGATACATATTGGGGGTATTTTAAGGGGGCTTACGTGGTGCTTGGTATGATGATCATCGGACTCGCGTTATCAGCCTCCAGCCGATTTGTAGTTGAGCCGTTATTTTTAGGGCTCACGTTTTTTGGAAAATTTGTTTATGCCCCTGTGCTGGCTGGGGCGTTCATTGTTCTTGATATGTATGTGCTGGAATTGTTTAGTGCCGATATCTACACGCTGATTGCGATTTACGCGCTTGTCCCGACGGCGGCAAATATTGCGGCCTTTGCAGCGCAGTTTAACGTTATTCCTGAAAAGGCCGCTTCAACCATTTTAATCGGCACAATCTTTGCGCTGTTCTACATCCCCGCGATGCTGGTGATTTTCGGGCTGTATTAAACCCTTGATTTTTGGGCGCTGGTCGTTGCATAGTGCCGCTATGCACATTCGAAACGATATCATTATTCGTCGAATTATGAACCCGGCTCTGATATAAGACGAGAGACCGGGCTACCCCTAATTTTCCCTATATATTGTAATTTTGAAACGATCCTCTATAACTTCTGCCATGGATTATAAAGCGATCATGATACGGATATAAAATGACTGACCAAAAAGAAAAAGAAGACTTCTACCGCCAAACTGTATTTTTGCCCAAGACTGAATTTCCGATGCGCGGCAATTTGCCTCAGGCCGAGCCTGAATGGGTATCGAAGTGGCGGGATATGGATTTGTATCGCAAGATCCGCGAGACCTCTAAGGGTAAGGAGAAGTGGATACTGCATGATGGCCCACCATATGCCAATGGTGACATCCACATGGGGCATGCGATGAACAAAATCCTGAAGGACGTTGTTGTGAAGTCCTATCAGATGATGGGGTATGATGCGCCGTATGTGCCGGGATGGGATTGCCACGGCTTGCCGATTGAATGGAAGATCGAGGAGAAGTACCGCGCACAGGGCAAGGACAAGGATGATGTTGACCCTCTGCAGTTCCGGGATGAATGCCGTAAATTCGCAGCCGAATGGGCGGAAATCCAGAATGAACAGTTCCAGCGTTTGGGCGTGAGCGGGGATTGGAAAAACCCGTATTTGACCATGACGAACCGTGCGGAAAGCCTGATTGTTCAAGAAATTCACAAATTCGCTATGAATGGCGGTTTGTATAAGGGCTTTAAGCCCGTTCTGTGGTCCACAGTTGAGCAAACTGCGCTGGCTGAGGCGGAGGTTGAGTATAAGGAACATAAATCGATCACGATCTGGGTAACGTTTCCGGTGGTTGAGACATCGATAGACGCGCTGAAGGATGCGGTGATTGCGATCTGGACGACGACGCCGTGGACTATGCCGTCCAACCGCGCAATTGCCTATGGTGAGGACATGACTTATGCGGTGTATGAGGTCAAAGAGGTTGCCGATGGCAGCAAGGCCAAGGTTGGCCAGAAAATTGCCCTGACGCCGGCATTGCTGAATGAGGTCATGGAGAATGCGAAGGTGACGACGTGGGAAGAAGTTGGGTCGTTTAACGGCGCAGACCTTGCGGGCACTGTCTGCGCGCATCCGCTGCGCGGGTTTGAAGGCGCGAATGGTGGCTATGACTTTGATGTGCGGTTGCTGCCGGCTGATTTTGTCACGGATGATGCCGGGACGGGGTTTGTGCATATTGCGCCGGGGCACGGTGGCGATGACTTTGATTTGGGGATGAAGCACGGCGTTGAGGTGACGGATAACGTGGCCGATGACGGGAAGTACCGGGCAACCGTTCCGCTGTTTGGTGGTTTGGAAATTTATGATTCAAACGGCAAGATGAGCGATGGAAATTTTGCGCCGATCAAGGCAATTGAAGAGGCTGGGCATTTGTTTGCGAAGGGTTCAATGCGTCATGAATATCCGCATTCCTGGCGGTCAAAAGCGCCGCTTATTTTCCGAGCAACGCCGCAGTGGTTTATTGGGATGGAGAATAATGACCTGCGCAAGAATGCGCTCAAGGAAATCGCCAATACACGCTGGGTGCCGGAAAAGGGTGAGACACGGATTCGCGCAATGATTGAGCAGCGCCCGGACTGGTGCATTTCTCGTCAGAGGGCGTGGGGCGTGCCGATTGCGCTGTTTGTTCACAAAATCAGCGGGGAGGTTCTGCGTGATGAAGATGTTCTAAACCGTATTGCTGAAATCTTTGAAGCCGAAGGTTCCGATGCATGGTGGGACCGTCACGCGCAGGATTTCCTTGGGGATGATTATGACTCCGAGGATTATGATCAGGTCTTTGACATTGTTGATGTGTGGTTTGAATCTGGATCGACTCATGCGTTTGTGGTGGAGGACAGTGAGACATGGCCTGATTATGAGGGCTGCGGGCAGATTGACCTTTACCTTGAGGGGTCTGACCAGCACCGTGGGTGGTTCCATTCATCTTTGCTCGAAAGCGTGGGGACGCGAGGTCATGCGCCGTATAAGACGGTTCTGACGCACGGGTTTGTGCTGGATAAGGACGGTTACAAGATGTCCAAATCTGATGGAAATGTTGTTGATCCGCTGAAGATGATGGAGCAACATGGCGCGGATATCCTGCGTTTGTGGACGATGACGTCGAATTATTCCGAGGACATTAAAATCGGTCAGGACATGCTTAAATCGACGTCTGATCTTTACCGCCGGATGCGCAATACGATGCGTTTCCTATTGGGTTCGCTTGATGGGTTCTCAAAATCTGAAGCGGTTGATCTTTCCGGAGACCTGTCGGACTTGCCCGAGCTTGAGCAATTGATGCTCCATAAGCTCTATGAGATGGACGCGAAGGTGCGGGACTATATTCAAAACTATGAATTCGGCAAGTTGGCGAAAGCGCTGCATGAGTTTTGTAACGAAGACCTCTCGGCGTTTTATTTCGATATCCGTAAGGACCGCCTGTATTGCGACCGCCCGGATCTCTTCGAGCGTCGCGCTTGTCGCAGCGTTATGGCGGAGATTTACTCCTGCTTTACGTCCTGGATTGCACCAATTTTGTGCTTCACGGCGGAGGAGGCCTGGAGTCATCGTCCGGCTGGCGTGTTTGATGATATTGAGAGTATTCACATGCGTGAATTTCCGGCTGTGCCCGATCATTGGCAAAATTCTGGATTAGCGGGTAAGTGGTTCGCCGTGCGTGATATCCGCCGCGCTGTTTTGGGCGCGCTGGAGCCATATCGTGGTGATAAGACGATTGGGTCGTCTCTTGAGGCTGCGCCAGTGATTTACGTCAGCGACGATTACGCCAAGGCGCTTGAGGGTGTTGATGTGGCAGAACTTTGCATTACCTCTGGCGCGACGATCGAAACAAAAGATGCGCCTGCTGATGCGTTTACGCTGTCTGATGTTAAGGGCGTTGCGGTTGTGTTCCAAAAGGCAGAAGGGCAGAAATGCATTCGTTGCTGGAAGGTCCTGCCCGATGTCGGCAGCGACCCCGAATTCCCGGAAGTCTCTGCTCGTGATGCCGATGCTGTGCGCTGGTATAAGGAAAATAAATTGGCGGCTTAGGACAGGACTCTAGGCTGGTTTTGAATTCTCCAAAATCTCAACCAATTTTCCCTCGCGCACAGAGGTGTTGGTGAAAATCACGGTTTTGCTGTTCAGTTTTTTGAGAAGGCGAGCGAGCATAAGCGCGGAATAGGGAACGAGATCGGCGCGGCGGTGCTCGATGTGGTAATCAGTCATAAGCGTTTCACCGGACATTTTCGAAACCAGTCTGGCAAACTCACTCCTGTCCTTCGCGGCCACGCGGTAATTCTCCAGATTATAGGTTTTTTTATTGCGATGAATTTGATGCAGATACGCAATTGTCCGCCATGTGCCGCCAACGGCGTAGAAAAGCTTGTCCGAGAGCAGGGTTTTGTCCAGTGTTTTTAAATGGCTATCGATAAACGGCTTTGGTTTTTCCTGTGCCATAATTCGAAGCGCACCAAGAGGTAGGCTAAGCGGGTGCAGTACCTCGCGTTTATAAATTCGGGCAAGCTCCAATGAGCCACCGCCCATGTCTCCAATGATGCCCTTTGCATGAGGGAAGGCGGTGAGCACACCAAGCGCGGCGTAACGGGCCTCCTGCTGTCCATCGACGACCTGAACTTCAAAACCAGTTTGATCCCTGATGACCTTGACGAAGGCCGGGCCATCGGTGGCATCGCGAATAGCGGCCGTGCCGATGACATAAACGTGCTCCATATCCAAACCCATGGCCTTAGCCAGAGATTTAAAGCCCAGCAGGGCATCAATTGTGCAAGTCTTTCCCGGCGGGTGCAGTTTTCCTGTTGCGACGAGATCAGCGCCAAGGCTGCATTGGACTTTTTCATTAAATGCGGGGTACTCCCCCAGATAAGGCGGCTCATAGACAACTAGCCTTACGGAATTTGATCCGATGTCGAGTATTCCAATGGGTTTGTGCGTGAGGGCAGGCATCTCTATATATGTCAGATTCTTACAATGAGCAGCAAGAAATAGCGTCTATTCCGCTGCGCTTGTTTGTGGGTTCTTTTTGCGCGGTTTAGGTGTGCTCAAGCGCAAGCGCGGCGGCATGGGGGCGTCTTTGAGCGCCTTGCCCCGCCCCGACAACGACGGGTTGTTCATGAAATAGTTATGGGCGTTAAATCCATCCTCCTTGACTTCAAATCGTTCATAGGTGCCGTCTGCTGACATGATCCAGCTTTGTTGCTGGTCCTTGAGGTTGGCGACCATTATTTGATCGAGAATTTGTTTATGAACGGTTTTATTCTTGATGGGCACAAGGGCCTCAATGCGCCGATCGAGATTGCGCTCCATCATATCAGCGGAGGCCATAAAGACTTTTGCCTTGCGTGATGGCAGGGCATGGCCGTTGCCGAAGCAATATATTCGCGAATGCTCAAGATACCGGCCAACAAGGGATTTGACACGAATATGATCGGAAAACCCAGGAATGCCAGGGCGCAGCGTGCAAATGCCCCGCACCACCAGATCAATTTCCACTCCGGCTTGAGAGGCCTCGTATAATTTATCGATAATTTGTGTGTCCAGTAACGCGTTACATTTCATCCAGATGTGTGCCGGCTTATCGTTTTTTGCGTTGTTGATTTCAGTGTCAATTAGCCCCGTGAGCGTTTCGCGTAAATTAAAGGGGGATACGGCCAGTTGATCCATGTTTTCCGGCACAGCATAGCCGGTCATATAGTTAAAGAGCTGCGCGGCGTCATGGCATAAATCGGGGTCGCAGGTGAAGTATGATAAATCGGTATAAACGCGGGCATTCAGGGGGTGATAATTTCCTGTGCCGAAATGGGCATAGCTGCGCAAGTGCTGGTTTTCACGGCGCACCACAAGAGAGACTTTGGCGTGGGTTTTTAGCCTGAGCACACCATAGATGACCTGAACCCCGGCGCGCTCCATGTCGCGGGCCCACTTCAGGTTCGCCTCTTCATCAAAGCGGGCCTTGATCTCAACAAGCGCGGAAACGGCCTTGCCGTTTTCAGCAGCTTCGATGAGAGCTTTGACAATGGGCGAGTCCTTGCTGGTGCGGTACAGCGTTTGTTTGATCGATACCACGTTCGGGTCTTTGGCAGCTTGCTTAAGGAATTGAACCACAACATCGAAGCTTTCGTAGGGATGGTGAACCAGAATGTCCTTATGATTAATGGCTGCGAAACAATCGCCGTCAAAATCACGAATGCGCTCAGGGAAGCGTGGATCGTATGGGCGGAATAGAAGCTCGGCGCTTTCATCGTCTATGATTTCTTCGCAACTGGATAAACCAACAAGGCCGTTTACGGGAAGGACCTGCGTTGGTTCAATTTTTAATTCAGCGGTGAGAAAGTTTAAAAGCTCCTGATCGATGTTATGATGAACCCCAAGATGAACAACATTTCCGCGACGACGCTGTTTGATGGCGCTTTCGAAGGTTTGTACCAAGTCCTCTGCTTCTTCGGTGATTTCCATTTCCCCGTCACGGATAATGCGAAATGTCGCGTAGCTGAGAACATTATTGTGTTTTGGAAATATTCTGGAAATATTCTTGATGATGACTTTTTCAACCAACATATAGCGCGGCGTTGTTCCCGGTAGCCGAATGAAACGATCAAGACCGTTTGGAATTTGAATAAGAACGTTTCGTTTTGGCTCGGTTTTTTCATGTTCATCATCTTTGGTGGTGATGTTTTGTTCCTTAAGCTGCAGAATAATCGACAAACCCTTGTTCGGGATAAAAGGGAAGGGGTGTGAAGGATCGAGTGAAATTGGTGTGAGAACAGGCAGAATTTCCTGTTCAAAATGCTTGGCCAGCCAGTGTTCATCGGTGGGGCGCAGGTCATCCATCGACAAAATATTGATGGATTGATCGGCCATTTCACTAGAGAGCTGACGCCAGGTGGATTGCAT